>NZ_JBFUCA010000450.1:0-3575 GCF_056405475.1 Polaromonas sp. P1_G4 | reverse complement strand
TCGCAGCGCGCCTTTCATCCTCGTCATGGAGGCGGCCTGGTTGCCCCTGGCGGAACTGATGCACAGCACGTTCAGCACGCAGACCCCCCAGGAAGCGGACATCAGCCTTGAATACCCGGGCAGCAATACCCGGCGGCTTCATGTACGCACTCGTCTTGCCGCCTCGAAAAATGGCACCCACGAAAGCCTTTGTGTAATGTTCCTGGAAGACCTGCGTGAAATGGAAGCCCGCGTGAGGACCGAGAAGATGGCAGCCATGGGACGCATGTCGGCCGCAGTGGCACACGAAATCAGGAATCCGCTGGCGGCGATCTCTCAAGCCAATGCCTTGCTGGAAGAAGACCTGCAAGACGAGCCGCACCGCCAGCTCACAGGCATGATCCGGCAAAATGCGCAACGTCTCGCCAGAATCGTCGATGAGGTATTGAACATTTCACGTGCCCAGGCGCACCTGCCCTCGCCACAAACCACCACCCTGGCGCTGGACGAAACCGCTCACAAGATTACCGCGGACTGGGCGGGGCAGACTGAAGCGTCCCGACGCATGAAGATCACGGCAGATTCGGGTAATGCCGTTGTGTGCTTTGAGCCCGAGCATTTGCGCCGCCTCATGGTCAATCTGCTGGACAACGCCCTGCGCTATGCCAGCACATCTTCTCAGGCCATTGAAGTCTCCACCCAGCTCGTTACGCCCGGGCAGGCCCGTCTGTCCGTATGGAGCGATGGCCAACCCATGGAGCAAACCGTGCAGACACACCTGTTCGAACCATTTTTCTCCTCTGAAAGCCGCTCCAGCGGGCTGGGCCTGTACATTTGCCGTGAATTATGCGAACGCTATGGTGCCCTGATCGGCTACCAGCGCGTGCAGCGCAGCGGCATTGAAGGAAACGAATTTTTTGTCATATTCGCACCCTCCAGTCCGTCTATGACCTTGCCCGCGGCTTCTTTTGCCACAATGCCAACCTGAAAACCATGAGCACCCCCATTCCCGTTCCCCAGCAGGCACGTATCCTCGTCATTGACGATGAACCGGATTTGCGCACCCTGTATGAACTGACGCTGCTCAGGGAAGGGTATCGGGTGGAGGCAGCCGGTGACCTGCTGCAGGCCCGGGAGCAGCTCAAGGCGCATCACTTCGATGCTGTGATCACCGATATGCGCCTGCCAGATGGCCTTGGCCTCGAATTACTGCGAGACATGATAGACCAGCAAAGGCCCGAACGATGCGTGGTGATTACAGCCCACGGCTCGGCCGAAAATGCGGTGGAAGCACTCAAGGCCGGCGCGTTTGACTACCTCACGAAACCGGTCGACCTCAAACAATTCCGCAGTGTCGTGGCATCCGCCGTGCAGGGTGCCAAGCATCCTGCACTACAGRCCAAAAGCGATCGAAGCGCACCGGAACACGGCCCCGCCCCCTCCGCCCAGAAAAAAAGCGGGGACGGCACCCAGATTCTGCAAAAACTGGTGGGTGAGTCTGCCGTCATGCGCGCCGTCAAGTCGCGCATCGTCAAAGTGGCGGGAAGCATGGCGCCGGTCCTCATTCAGGGGGAATCGGGCACCGGCAAGGAACTGGTTGCACGCGCCGTACACGGCTGCAGCCACCGCGCGACAGGGCCTTTTGTAGCCGTCAATTGCAGCGCCATACCCGAAAACCTCCTCGAAGCGGAGTTCTTCGGTGCACGAAAGGGCGCTTACACCGGATCAGCGCAGGACCGGCAAGGCTACTTCCAGGCAGCCAAGGGCGGCACCTTGTTTCTCGATGAAATTGGCGACCTGCCGCTGGCCATGCAATCCAAACTTCTGCGCGCCATCCAGGAGCGCACCGTCAGGCCGCTGGGTTCGCCGCAGGAGGACACCGTTGACGTGCGCATCGTCAGCGCAACGCACAAAAACCTGGCGGCGGAAGCCCAGGAAGGGACATTCCGCCAGGATCTTTATTACCGGCTCAATGTGATTGAAATTGCCGTGCCGGCCTTGCGCGAACGCAGGGAGGATTTGCCGGCACTCTGCACTGCCCTGCTGTCAAGAATCTGCCAGGAGTCCGGCTTCAAGATGCCCGAGTTGACAGATGCCGTGATGGAGCAGCTGCAGTCCAGGCCCTTTAACGGCAATGTCAGGGAGCTGGAAAACATCCTGCACCGGGCCGTGGCGCTCGGCGAAGGAAGTATGCTGCATTTTGATGCGCCGGTCGAAGAGCACGTCGCCGTCCCGGAAAACCTGCAGGATTATCTGGACGGGCAGGAGCGAAACATCCTGACCAAGGTTTTGCTGGAGACCGGCTTCAATCGTACCGCCGCCGCCGCGAGGCTGGGTTTGAGCCTGCGGCAGATCCGCTACCGCATTGCACGCCTGAATATCGCCACGCCGGGCAATGACGACCTGGCCGATGGACTTGACCCTGCTGATGACCCCGCCTGAAAGCCCCAATGCCCTTCCCCGGCCTTTGTGGCAAAACGGCTGGTACCGCTACGCACGCGCACTGGCTTCGCCCAACTTTGGTCCACGCCCTCCCGGCGCGCAAATCGACCTGATCGTCATCCACTCCATCAGCCTGCCGCCAGGTGAGTTCGGCAATGACAACGTCCAGCGCCTTTTCACCAACCAGCTCGACTGGGAGGCACACGCTTACTTTCAGGGCATTCGCGGCCTGCAGGTTTCATCGCACTTTTTCATCGCCCGAACCGGCGCTCTGTGGCAGTTTGTGAGCTGTGACGACCGCGCCTGGCATGCCGGGGAATCCAGCTACCGCGGACGCACCAACTGCAACGACGATTCCATCGGCATCGAACTGGAAGGCCTTGAGGGAGATACCTTTGAAGCATCCCAGTATGAAACCCTGACCGGGCTGTGCGCCTCGCTTCTGCAGCGCTATCCCATTGAGCACATCGCCGGGCACGAGCACATTGCACCCGGCCGCAAGCAGGACCCGGGCCTTGGCTTCAACTGGCCTCTGCTGCAAAACTCGCTGTCGTCACCGGCTAGGTGTTTTCCCGAAATCATGTGACTGGTGCACCTGCACGCACTCACCATTGCGGTGCGTCTTGCTGTGGAAATTTCCGGTTATTTTTACCGCGCCAGCAGTGACCGGCGCTCTCAATCCAAGCCCGCGAAAAGCCGCGCCACAACGCTGCATCAGCTTCGCAAGCCTGATGGCATCAGGCTTTCAGCGAAGTTGAACGAGCCACCATCAAGCCCTGATCGAGGCGTCTGGAATGGGGCCTAAAAAGCCACAAAACGTAACGGTGCATTTAGTCAGCGATACACTACCTGTAGTGGCTTGTATTCCCTCCATACCCTAGGTATAGTGTCTAAGCCCTAATTCAGTTTGATGTAATTCGGGTCAGGAAATGAAGGAGCAGGTTGATAGGCCTGTGCAATACCTCAATATATCCAGAGACCCCGAACAGCACATCAAACCACCCATAAAACAAAGCAAAGAGGAAGTCATGCAAACTGCACAACACGCGGTGCCCGTCACGTCGAGCGTTCTGGCAAGCAACCCAGCAACCGGCGATACCAACGCGCAAAGCAACCCGCTCGCCCATTACCAGATCATCCGCCGCAATGGCGGC
>NZ_JBFUCA010000449.1:0-3591 GCF_056405475.1 Polaromonas sp. P1_G4 | reverse complement strand
CCGGCAGACTTCATGGCGTCCGCCTGCGGAATGGTGCGCGGAAAGCCGTCAAACAGAAAGCCCTTGGCGCAGTCGGGCTGGGCAATGCGCTCTTTGACTAAATTGATGATCAGGTCGTCGCTGACCAGTGCACCCGAGTCCATGATTTTTTTGGCTTCAATGCCCAGCTGCGTGCCGGCTTTGACGGCCGCACGAAGCATGTCGCCGGTGGAAATCTGGGGAATGCCGTACTTCTGGCAGATGAAGGTCGCTTGCGTCCCCTTGCCCGCGCCAGGCGCGCCCAACAAAATCAGTCTCATGGATGTCCTCGGATTTTATGAATTCTTGAAGTCAGCCCGAACCGCCGGCCGGTTTCCGCAGGGGCTGCTTGACAGGTATGGAGGGCTGCCGGCACGCCCTGCAGGCCTCACACTTGTGTTTTTCCCAAGGATAGCATGCACCCCTGACAGCAACTTACGAGCCCGCGTCATGCCGGGGAGGGCAGGTCAGGAAAACAGCTTGCGGGCGAGGTCCAGGTCTTCCGGCGTGTCAACGCCCGGCCCAGGCGCGTCGCCAGTGATGTGCACGGCGATGCGATGGCCGTGCCACAGCGCCCGGAGTTGCTCAAGGCACTCCAGTTGCTCGAGTGGCGACTGGGGAAGGCGCGGGAACTCCCGCAGAAATCCCACCCGATAGCCGTAAATGCCTACGTGCCGGAGTGGCCGGGGCAGGCTGCTGCCGGCCTCCCACCACGCCTTGCCGGTAAAGTCGCGCGCGGCCGGAATGGGTGAGCGGCTGAAGTAAAGGGCCGTATGGCGCGCATCAAGCACCACCTTGACCACATTGGGGTTGTTCAGGTCGGCCAGCTGCTGGATGGCATGCGCCGCCGTGCTCATGGCGCAGTCTGGGCGCTCGATGAGCAGGCGTGCGACCGCGTCGATCAAGGCCGGGTCAATCAGCGGCTCGTCACCTTGCACATTCACCACAATGTCGTCGTCCGCGAGTCCCAGCACGCTGCAGGCTTCCGCGAGCCGGTCGCTGCCGCTGGGGTGGTCTTCTCGTGTCAGCACGGCGGCGATGCCGAAAGACGCGCATTTTTCGATGATTTCGTTACTGTCGGTTGCGACGACGGTGCGCAGGGCAGTGCTCCGCATCGCGCGCTGCGCAACACGCACGACCATGGGTGCACCGCCGATGTCGGCCAGCGGCTTGTTGGGCAGGCGTGTAGAGGCCAGCCTGGCCGGAATGAGGACGGTGAAGCTCATGCTTTCGGGGTCTTGCTTGTTTTTTTCAAGGCGCCGTTCACAGACCGAGTTCTTCATCAGTCAAGGTCCGCGCTTCGCTTTCCAGCAGCACGGGAAGCCCGTCGCGCACCGGGTAGGCGAGGCGGGCGCTGCGGGAAACAAGTTCCTGTTTTTCCCGGTCGTAGTCGAGCGGGCCTTTGGTCACAGGGCAGACCAGCAGTTCAAGCAGTTTGGTGTCCATGGCCTGATGGTAAGGGAGAAATCAGCGGGGCCAGCCGGGCATCGAGTGCGGCAAAGAACGCTGGTTCGGGCGTAAACACCAAAGGTACGGCCAGAACCTCCTTTTGTGATGTGCCCTGCAGGGCAAAAAGCTTGACGGCGTCTTTTTCAGTGCACAGCACCACACGCCCTTTGAGTTCCTCCGCTTCCAGGTCTTGATCGGTGAAGTCATGGTGGTCGGGCAGGGCCGTTGTGGCCTGCAGCGTCAGGCCGGTTTCCCTCAGCATTCCGAAAAATGCTTCAGGATTGGCTATGCCCGCAAGTGCCGCCAGAGGCCGGCCCCGCAGGCTCGCCAGCGAGACCGGTTCGTCCCGGGCGGAATAAGCTTCGTTGCTCAGTTTCCGGTTGGAAACAAACCCTTCAAATGCCGGTTTTTGCCCGGTGTGCAGCACAAAATTCAAGCCAACCCRTTCGCGTGCGGGCCAGGGCTCACGCAACGGACCTGCCGGTAGCAGCCAGCCGTTCCCCACACCTCGGTCATCGAACACGGCAATCTCGATATCGCGCTGCAGGGCGTAGTGCTGCAGACCGTCGTCACACACGACTACAGCCGTGCCCGGATATGCCGCAAGCAATGCGCGCACGGCGTCTGCACGCTTGCCGGCAACAAAAACAGGCGCACCCGTTGCGCGCTTGATAAGGGCCGGCTCGTCGCCTGTGAGGTGAGGGGATGCGCCGGGGACCACCTCCAGGCAGGCGGTGCCGTGCCGTCCATAACCCCGCGACACCACCCCCACCCGTATCTGTTGCGCCTGCAGATGTTTCACCAGGGCAATCACCAGCGGTGTTTTTCCGGCGCCGCCGGCAATGACGTTTCCGACCACGATCACCGGAACGCCGAAATGTTCGGACCGGAGAATGTGACGGCGATACAGCACCCACCGCAGCCGCACGACCAGGCCATAGGCCTGGGCCAGCGGCCAGAGCAGGCATGCCGGCCAACCCCGTTTGCGCCAGGCATTCTGCAAAATCTGTTTCACGTGATGACTGCCATTTCGCCGCGAAGGCTGCATGGAATGGGCAACCGGCCCTGGCCTATCTGGCCCCGGCCGTTGCGGCGCTTTGCGTTGCAAATGTGATTTGTGTCAGCCCCTGGCGGCGTGCGGCCTCCATGACCGTAATAACGGCCTGATGCGTGGCGTTGGCATCGGCGCTGATGATGATGACGCTTTCCTTGCCGGCTTTCGCTGCTTCGGCAAGCGCGGCTCCCAGCACTTCGATGCCACGGCCTTCCACCAGAGTCTTGTTGACCATGTAGCGGCCGTCGCTGCTCACGGCGACGATGACTTCCTTGGGATAATCGCGCTGCTGTTCGGCGTTGGCGATCGGCAGCTTGACCTGAAGTTCGGTGAACTTGCTGTAGGTGGTGGACAGCATCAGGAAGATCAGCACCACGAGCAGTACATCGATGAAGGGGATCAGATTGATCTCCGGCTCGTCATGAGGATGGGGGCGGAAGTTCATTTTCTGAGGGTATTGAGGTGGCGTACAAAACGCTCGGCCGCCAGCTCCATCGTCAGCAGATATCCGTCCACTCGCGCCCGGAAATAGCGCCAGAAAATCAGCGAGGGAATGGCCACCATCAGGCCGAAAGCCGTGTTGTAGAGCGCAATCGAAATGCCTTGCGCCAACTGGGCAGGGTTGCCGCCAGCGGCATTGCTCACACCTCCACCACCTGCCTGGGAGCCGAAAATCTCGATCATGCCGATGACTGTGCCCAATAGGCCGAGCAGGGGGGCGGCAGAGGCGATGGTCGCCAGGGCTGCCAAGTATCGTTCCAGCTTGTGGGCCGCCTTGCGTCCTGCGCCTTCCAGCGTGGAACGCAGGTCATCCTCGCTGATCCTTGGATTGGTGTTCAGGGCGCGAAAACCGCTGGCAAGCACTTCGCCGAGCAGCGAGTTTTGTTCAAGCTGCGCCACGACATCGGGTGAGGGGACGGAGGCGCGGGAGACGGTGATGGCTTCGTCAAGCAACTTGGCGGGGGCGACTTTTCGGGTTTTAAGGCTGGTAAAACGCTCGATAACCAGAGCAAGGGCCAAGACAGAGCAGGCAACCAGGGGCCAAATCGGCCAACCTGCGGCTTGTATGA
>NZ_JBFUCA010000448.1:0-3604 GCF_056405475.1 Polaromonas sp. P1_G4 | reverse complement strand
TCCCCCGATTGACGCCTCCTCGCTGGATCAACTGGCCTCCCTGAAGAAATCAGACCATATGCCGGTCCTTTTTGTGGGCCACGGCAGCCCGATGAACGCCATCGGCGACAACGAGTACCGGCGCAGCTGGCAGGCGCTGGGCGCCGAATTTGGGTCGAAATTCCCCAGGCCGCAGCTGATTCTGTGCATTTCCGCCCATTGGCTGACCGAAGGCTGGTGGCTGACGGCCATGGACAAGCCCAAAACCATCCACGACTTTGGCGGCTTTCCGCAGGAGCTCTTCGACCAGCAATACCCCGCGCCCGGCGACACCGCGGCGGCGCAGGTGATCAGCCAATTGGTCAGGCAGCGCGCGTCGGCGCCGCTCGGCCTGGACGAAGGTGAATGGGGACTGGACCACGGTGCCTGGTCGGTGCTCAAGCCCATGTTTCCGGATGCGGACATCCCGGTCATCCAGCTCAGCATGGATTACAGCCGGGCGCCCGAGGAGCACTATGCGCTGGCAAAGCAGTTAAAGGCGTTGCGGGACCGCGGCGTGCTGATCGTGGCCAGCGGCAATATCGTGCACAACCTGCGCCAGATGCAGCGGGGGGCCGCGGGTAACCAGGCCTACGACTGGGCGCTGGAGTTCGACCAGACGATTGGTGGCTATCTGCAGCAGGGCAATCTGGACGCATTGCAGAACTTCCAGAAGCTGGGCCAGGTGGCGAAGATGGCGCACCCCACCCATGAGCACTACCTTCCGCTGCTGTACACCGCAGGCGCGGTTGATGCGAAGGAGCCGATGCGGTTTTTCAACACCAGCTTTCAGGCCGGCTCCATTTCCATGCGGTCGGTTGTTTGGGGATGAATCTGTTGGAGCGGAGTGTCAGGTAGCTTGAGGCGCTATTGAATTGATAGCTGCTTGCGCCCGTCAGTCATGGGCTGTAACCTATTTTCTTTGAGGAGCCTGGCTTTTGCCACTGCCGTGCTGGGGGCCGGTCAGGCCACTTCCGGATGGATAACCTGCAGCCAGCTCCAGCGATCCCGATAAGCCTTCGCTTTTTGCTCGAACAGCGGCAGGTGGTTGCACAGCGGGTTGGGGCTGAGCTTGCCCTCGTACAACTGCGCCAGGCCGTTGGGCGCATAAAGCTCTACATCCGTCCGCTCCGCAGTATTTGCCCTTAAGCCGACACACGTACAGCTCACCAGAAACCGGTCAATACCATCGCGGGAGCTTTGCAGGGCGGGGTAGGGGAAACCGAAATACTCCTCATACCAAGTATGGACCCTGGCCTGGTTTTTGGCTTCCACCACAATGCCCCGGCCCGCAAAGCGGGCGCTGACACGTTCATTGACGGCTGCTTCGCCCGCGCCTGAAAGGTCTGCAGCGTCAAAGTAAAACAGGTCGTAGTCTTTGATGTGGGCTTCGGGCGATTGCCCCGAGTGCAGGTTCCAGATTGTCTGGAAGAGGCATCCCGCCACCAGCCATGCGTCAGGCAGTCCCAGCGCAGGCAGGTGTTCCAGAATGAACCGGTTGTGGCGGTTTTTCAGCGCGTCCCGGATGAATTCATCCGGGAGTACGGCCTCAGACGACCTTGGCAATCGACGCGCAGACGTAGTCGATGTTCTTGCTGTTCAGGGCGGCTACGCACATGCGGCCGGTGTCGGTGCCGTAAACGCCGAATTCATTGCGCAGGCGCACCATCTGGTCCTTGCTGAGGCCCGAGTAGCTGAACATGCCGATTTGTGCGGTAATGAAGCTCATGTCCTGCTTGACGCCGGCGGCCTTCAGGCCGTCCACGAGCTTTTGGCGCATGGCCTTGATGCGCACACGCATTTCCGCCAGTTCCTGCTCCCATTGGATACGCAACGCGGGGGTATTGAGCACCGTGGCCACCACCATGCCGCCATGGATCTGCGGGTTGCTGTAGTTGGTGCGAATGACCAGTTTGAGCTGCGACAGCACGCGGTCGGCTTCGTCCTTGGATTCGCACAGAACCGACAAGGCGCCCACGCGTTCGCCGTAGAGGCTGAAGCTTTTGGAAAAGGACGTCGACACGAAAAAGCTCAGGCCGGCAGCCACAAATTTGCCGATGACGGCACCGTCTTCTGCGATGCCGTGGCCAAAGCCCTGATAGGCCATGTCGAGGAACGGCGTGAGCTTTCGCGCCTTGACGGCCGCGATCACCTGGTCCCACTGGGCCGCGGTGATGTCGTAGCCGGTCGGGTTGTGGCAGCACGCGTGCAGCACGACGATGGTGCCTTCGGCGGCTGCATTGAGGGCGGCGAGCATGCCCTCGAAGTTGACGCCGCGCTTGGCTGCATCGTAGTAAGGATAGCTTTCAACCACGAACCCGGCCTGGCTGAAAAGCGCGCGGTGGTTTTCCCAGCTTGGGTCGGAAATCAGGACTTTGGCATTGGGGCTGAGCTTTTTCAGGAAGTCGGCGCCGATCTTCAGGCCGCCCGTGCCGCCAATGCCCTGTGCAGTGGCCACTCGGCCGCTTTTGACGGGCTCGCTGTCGACGCCGAAAACCAGACCCTTGACGGCAGCGTCGTAGGCGGCGATGCCATCAATGGGCAGGTAGCCGCGTGCCTTGGGAGATTCCATCATGAGTTTTTCTGCCGCCTGAACGCATTGCAGCAGGGGGAGTTTGCCGTTGTCGTCGTAGTACACGCCTACGCCCAGGTTGACCTTGGCAGGGTTAGCGTCGGCGTTGAACTGCTCGTTCAGGCCCAGGATGGGGTCACGCGGGGCCATTTCGACAGCGGTAAACAAAGACATGAAATATCCTCAGAGAAGTAAAAAGAAGGCGAAAGCGACGATAGGGGGTTCAGGTCACGGATTTAGGTCACAAGCTGACCGGAAAAAAGGCTACAAGAGGTGTCAAAAAGCGATAGCGGGGCAACTACAAGGCGAATAGGGATTGCAATTTCCATTTTCGGCCGAATGTCGTATTCTGTTTGGTTGCCCTGAATTTTAACGGGGCTTGATCGAGGTTTTATGCCAGAAGCTATGGAAGTCATAACTGATTCAGTCAACACCGACCCCGCTGCGGGCCAGTTCGTGCGTTTCCCGGATTCGCCGTTCGAGCTGTTCCAGCCCTATCCACCTGCGGGCGACCAGCCCACGGCAATTGACCAACTGGTCGAGGGCATCAACGACGGCGAGGTGTTCCAGACCCTGTTGGGCGTGACCGGCTCCGGCAAGACCTTCACCATGGCCAATGTGATTGCCCGCCTGGGTCGGCCGGCCATCGTGTTTGCGCCCAACAAGACGCTGGCCGCGCAGCTTTACAGCGAGTTCCGCGAGTTTTTCCCGAAAAACGCGGTCGAGTATTTCGTCAGCTACTACGACTACTACCAGCCTGAAGCCTATGTGCCGCAGCGCGACCTTTTCATTGAGAAGGACTCGGCCATCAACGAACACATCGAGCAGATGCGCCTGTCGGCCACCAAGAGCGTGCTGGAGCGGCGCGACACCATCATCGTCGGCACGGTCAGCGCGATTTACGGCATAGGTGCGCCTGAGGACTACACACAAATGCGGTTCATTGCGCGCATCGGCGACAAGATGGGCCAGCGCGACGTGATCGCCAGGCTGATCCGCATGCAGTACACGCGC
>NZ_JBFUCA010000447.1:0-3606 GCF_056405475.1 Polaromonas sp. P1_G4 | reverse complement strand
TGTCTTTTCCGCGCACCATGTACCACGTCGTGCTGCCGCAGGCTTTTCGCCGCATGCTGCCGCCGCTGGGCAACAACGCGATCTCGCTGCTGAAAGACTCGTCGCTGATCTCGGCGATTGGTCTGGCCGAACTGGCCTACGCCGCGCGCACCGTCGCCGGCGCCTATTCGCGCTACTGGGAGCCCTACCTCACCATCTCCCTCATGTACTGGGTGCTGACGCTGGGCCTGGCTTACCTTGTCAAAAAACTGGAGGCTCGTTATGGACGAGGTGATTCGCGTTAAGCGGCTGACCAAGCAGTTTGGCCACACGCCGGTATTGCGCGGCATCGACTGCGCCATCAAGGCCACCGAAGTCGTCTGCGTCATCGGCCCTTCCGGCTCGGGCAAAAGCACTTTTTTGCGCTGCCTGAACGGACTGGAAGACGCCAGCGGCGRCGAGGTGCTGGTGCACGGCGTGTCGGTGCACGAACCCAAGACCGACGTCGATGCCCTGCGCTCGGAAATCGGCATGGTGTTCCAGCGCTTCAATTTGTTTCCACACAAAACCGTGCTGGAAAACATCACGCTGGCGCCCACCAAGGTGCGCAAGCTGACGGCACTGGAGGCGCGCAACCGTGCCAGTGAACTGCTGGTCAAGGTCGGGCTGCTCGAAAAGATCGACGCCTACCCCAACCAGCTTTCGGGCGGGCAGCAGCAGCGCGTGGCAATTGCCCGTGCGCTGGCGATGCAGCCGCGCATCATGCTGTTTGACGAACCCACCTCTGCGCTCGACCCCGAAATGGTCGGCGAAGTGCTGGCCGTGATGCAGGCCCTGGCCGAAGAAGGCATGACCATGGTGGTCGTCACCCACGAAATGGGTTTTGCCCGCCAGGTGGCCGACCGCGTGATGTTCATCGACGAAGGCCTGGTGATCGAAGAGGGCTCACCGGCGGAGATCTTTGACAACCCCAAGGAAGAGCGTACCAAGCGCTTTTTGAGCAAGGTGTTGTGAGACAGCGCGCGCCCGCTCCTGCGGGCACGCGTTTCTCCCAGCAAGGTTCAGCCATCCAGAGAGGTCGCCATGCCTGCAACCCTCCGAGCCGTCCAGGCCGACATCACGAAACTGCAGCTTGACGCCATCGTCAACGCTGCCAATTCATCGCTGCTGGGCGGCGGCGGTGTCGACGGTGCCATTCATCGCGCTGCAGGGCCTGAACTGGTCCATGAATGCCGCCTGCTGGGCGGCTGTAAAACCGGCGAGGCCAAAGCCACCAAAGGCTACCGGCTCCCGGCGAAGTTCATCATCCACACGGTGGGTCCGGTCTGGCGCGGTGGCGGCAACGGCGAGCCTGAGTTGCTGGCCTCCTGCTACAGGCGCGCCATGGAAATCGCGGCAGCCAAAGGCGTTACGTCGATGGCCTTCCCCAGCATCAGCACCGGCATTTACGGCTACCCGATTGAGTTGGCTGCCCAGGTCGCAGTGGCCAGCGTGCGCCAGGCTCTGCAGCAACCCTCTTCCTTGACGGAAGTGGTGTTCTGCTGCTTTTCGGCGCAAGACCTGGCGGTCTACCAGCATGTGCTGGGCAAGGCCCTTGACTGCGGAGATTGACGCATGCCAGAACTTCCCGGCCTTGTCCCGATTGCATTCACCATTTTTTCGTATGTTGTCTGCGTCAAACTGGCGGCCTGGCTTTATCGCCGTACGCAACTGAGCTGGAAACACGCATTCATTTTCGGTGTTGTCCTGTTCATGGTTCTGTTCGCCGTCGGTGCTGTTGTCAGGTCGCTGGGCGCCGGCTCGGACCCCATACGCCAATCCCTTGTGGACCTGGCCACCGGACTGGCGGCACAACTGGGTCTGGGTGCATGGTGGCTCGGCTCGCGAGCCAGAACAAGGGCGGGTGCACCCCTTGAATTGAAAGGCGGAGCCTTGCTCGCCCTGATGACCTATGGGCTGGTTTTTTTCTTCTCTCTTGCGGCAGCGATTGCGCTGCCCTTCTTTTCCCGCATGGCAGGCAACGCCGTTTAGGTTCAGTACCCCGGCACCTTCAACACCCGCGCCAGGTAATCAAAAAACACGCAGTACAGCGCAATCGGCAGCGGCAGGCCCAGCAGGGTGCCCACCAGGTAGTCACGAAACTTCACCCCTGACATTGCCAGCGCGTAATTCAGCGCCGGTACGGTCTGCAGCAGCAAGCGCAGCACCACAATGCTCGCCACCGGCCGCGCGTCCAGCTGAGCCAGCATGCGTTGAGCCCACTGACCCTTGATCTGCCGCAAAGCGTCCCCGCCCATCAGGCGAATCAGCCAGAAGGTGAAGGCGCATGAGATCACGGCTGCGAGGTAAGTTGCCAGGCCACCCCACATCTCGCCGAGCGCCAGCACAGCCGCGGCCAGAAAAATCCAGCCGGGGATCTGGATCAGGTTGCCCAGCGCAAACAGCGCGATAAAAATCAGCAAGCCGCTGACTTCGTTGTCCAGGAATTTCTGGTGCAAGAAGGTCAGGCTGAAGTTGTCGCGCAAACCGGAAAGCTGGAACACCGCCAGCAGCAGCCCCAGAAACGCGACCACGGCGATCAGTCTTTTGTAGCGGTGCATCTTGACTCTATTGCGGGTTTGGGCAGGGACACCGGCCGATTTTAGGCGCCAGCCAACCCATGGCCATCCAGCCAGCCCGGGGCCCTTTTTGCAAATAAATGCAATCAGCCTGTAAGAAGCGCCCGCCCGGCCCGACCAAACAGCAACACGCAGCAAGACTGCGGCGGAAATCCCGGCAGTCCACTGGAAACCCGGGCGTTGCGGCCAGCACAAGAGGAGCATTTCATGAACACTTCCCGGCAGATCATCCACCCCGGCTGGTTGCGCGCCATGCACTGGCTCAATGCGTTGGCCGTGGTCGTGCTGATGATGAGCGGCTGGCGCATCTACAACGCCACGGCCTTCCTGGGCTTCAGCATTCCCAAAGACCTCACGCTGGGCGGCTGGCTGGGCGGCGCGCTGCAGTGGCACTTTGCGGCCATGTGGCTGCTGTTCTTTAATGGCCTGCTCTATCTGGCGTTCAACATCGTCACACGCAGGCTCTTTCACAAATTCTTTCCGCTTTCACCCAGGGCGCTGGTCGCCGACCTGCTCGCTGCCCTCAAGGGCAAGCTGGCCCATGCCGACCCCAGCCACTACAACACCGTGCAGCGCCTGGCCTATCTCTTCGTCATGGTGGACAGTGTCCTGCTCGTCGTTTCCGGCCTGGTGCTCTGGAAGTCTGTGCAGTTTCCGCTCCTGCGCGAACTGATGGGCGGCTACGAAGGCGCACGGCTGGTTCACTTTTTCGCCATGGCCGCGCTGGCCGCATTCGTCGCGGTTCACCTGGTGATGGTGGCGCTGGTGCCGCGCACCCTCGTCTATATGGTTCGCGGCCGCTGACCCGCCGAACAGCCCAACCGCCGCAAAGCGCAAGGATTACCCATGATCATCAAGCCCCCTCCCCGTATGGACATCGACAGCGCCGCCGTGCTGGACGAAGCTGTTGCGCGCATTGCCCACACCCGCAAGCTCGGTACGGCACGCCGCAATTTTTTACGCACCTCGCTCACGCTGGGCGGTCTTTCCATGCTGACCGGCTGCATGC
>NZ_JBFUCA010000446.1:0-3607 GCF_056405475.1 Polaromonas sp. P1_G4 | reverse complement strand
AGGTTTACCGGCACTACGATGACGAAGAGTCTCTTGAGGGAAGAGACCGCTACCACTTGGTGCTCAGCTGCGGCGAGTGCAATGTACTGGAGTCAGGCAACAACCGCTTCAATGTGAAGCCCGGGGAGCTCTGGTTCTTTGACAACAAGGTGATGCACAGGGCCGCGAACCCATCGGGTACGCCGCGCGTGCATATTATTTTTGATGGGTATCCGCTTGGGAAATTGGGTAAAGCCGCATCCGCGGTGTCTGTGATCGCACAACCCGCGCCCACTCCAATTCTGCCCCACTGACTTCGCCAGCTCCGATTTGCAGCGCAATCATTTGCAACCCTCACGCCCATAAAAAAGAGGCTGCAGGATGCCTAGGTTCCTTTAGCTTTTCATGATAGTTCCCGGCTACATCCCGTAGCATGAGGTACATGTTTTTGCTATAAATTTCATAGCCGGTACCGCAAAAAGGAGACGCTCGCCATACCTAAAAACCCTGTTGAAACAGCTCCATATTGAATTTCGTCGAGATTTGATTTGACTATGGGGTGAACCCCTTGGGCTGGAGCGCAAGGTTCACCGGAACTAAGCCGCCGTCACGTGCCCCTTAAATCGGACAGTTCATAACGGGAGACTAGTCACTTCTTCTGGTTAAGCCGACCTTCTACGCCCGAGCTCGCTCGGGGTCAGGCTACCGAGCGAGCCGTGAGGTGAATGCAACCCGACGATAGTCATCGGCCCTCGAACACAGAGCTTAGCGCTGCCAGCGCCAGTGGTATATCGATGCTGGGAGCACTGATGCGCACCGCCTTGCAAGAAATCCCGCCCGCACCCCTAGCCTCTGTAGATACCGTACTCGATACGACGAAGGCCAGCTATAGCGGCTGGAACTAAATTCTCACCCCAGCGGTCGAATTGTTCTCCCAATTGATGCTCAGACAGTCTGCCTTCACCAGACGCACTGCCTGGGCATAAGACACCTAAGGCCGAGGAGTCTATATTGCGGGCTACGAGGCCTCTGCCAACGTAACTACCCGATTGCAAGGGTTCATTGAAGATGCCTAAAACGCGAAGTGCCTTCATTGGCACTGGCTTACCGTTCATCGAGCGAATTCGAATGGTAACTCGTCCTGCTAGCCGCTTAGTTCCTACTCTCTCTGGTCCAGTCCATGGGTACTTTTCATAAGTCGGCCAGTTTCGACGGAATTCAACAACCAGCACTCACGCAAGTGCCTTTATGGGCAAAAATTGGGCGTCTATTCTGTCAACGTCCATGGATATCATCTTGCCTTCAAGGTAGCCGTAGTCTGAATCAAAGGCGCCGTCTTCAAATACAAACCCGCAAGCATGCAAGCGCCCTTCAAAAAGTCTGCCTTTTATCTTGTAAGAGTAAGCGCTTCCTTGCCTTATGACACTTTGCTCGGACTCATCTTCTATCTCTTCAACGTGATAGTCATTCAATATCAGCAAGCTCAATTTAACTGGGTAGCTGACACCCTCGACTAAGTTACGCAAACGCCCACCGGCAAAGCAAACGAGTTCGCAATCGCCAATGCGAAGAATCACTTCTTCATCAACAATTTCACTTAGTTTTTCAAGTCGAACCATTTGCACGGTCGTAGCCTTCATAAATATATTTGATTATTTTGTATATGGGAATTTCCAACCATTTTGCGGCAATGGCCCCACAGTATCAGTACGAAAGGCCTTGAGCTTGCTCTGAGAGCTATCACCAAGCAAATCAAATAACTCTGTCCGTGGCTTGGTATGAATTGTAGTAATGAACCCATCCGCATCCGTCCCAACAAATCCGAACAATGACTCGCCAGTCTTCTGCCGGTTTCTCATAAATGAGACGTAGCCCGTTCTCACTTCGTTCGCTGGCTCATAGAAATAGCTAACTTGTTGTCCGTTTTGCATTATGTCCTGCCCGACTCTCAGATAGTCGTCAGCATTGCCGATGCGGGAAGTGTTGCGGGAGAGAAACTCTGATCCATGCTTTTCAAAGTGCTCAATGAGTTTCGCCTCACTCCTGAAACTTGCGCCCCCCATATTCGCCCCAAAGGAAGGCGAAATCCCATCCATCGCTGCCATGCTCGGCAAGTCCCTGGCAAGCCCAGAACGGATCACTGCGTTCAATTCAGTATTGAGCTCTGAACGAAATAGCGAAGCCACCTTATTTGCGCCACCAACGGCTGCAACGTTCAACACAACCTCGGCCCCATTCCAAGCAGCGTCCGTATAGTTCCCTTGCAAGGCATTGGTGGTCCCATTCAAGGACGCAAAGAAAGTGTTTACCGTCAAACCCGGTGGAGAAAACTGCGCCGCGCCAACCAACGACACCGCCAAGTTCTGCCCTGCTTGCATCCCAAACGAGTTCATTCTGGCTAGATCGCCAGCAGACATCTCTACCGTCTGCTTGCCATCCCACGCCTTCATGACCCGCCCGTCATACTGATTCAGCGCAGCCGCACTAAACTGATCTAGCACCGACGGGCGCGGCATGCTTCGCATCAAAGCGGCCACTTCTTGTGGCGTGCTTGGCGTTGCAATTCCATACGGATTGGTTGGCGTGCATGACAAACCAGAACTATCGGTCGCCGCTTGCGCGCTTGCCTCTGCTTGCTCTGCACGGATTGCCGAGTCCATGCTGATCAATTTCCCTCCAATGCGCAAGCTGCTAGCACTGATGTCATCGCGCAGCGTCAGTACTGTGCCAATCTGCAAGCTACGCGCCCCTTTTGCAGACGCGCTCAGGCCGTTGTCAGCCAAAATCAGGGCTCCAGCGCGTTCGTCACCAAAGAAGGCGCGCCCGATGCTTGCCGGGTTATCGCCCTCACGCACGGTATACGTGCGTAGCGTGGAAGGCGCTCTTATTGCTGTCGAAGAGTTGGCCCAGCCTAGTCTTGCTGCACGACGTTCAGCCAGATCGATGGCCCAATCCTGCCCGCCCGTGTACCCATCACCATCGCTCTGAATATCAGATCCATTGCGATAGCCGTACTCGCTCGCAGGGTTATAGCTATCGCTAGCCCGGTCCATCTCGTTGACATAGTCACCTGCATGGGCTGGGTTGTAACTGTCGCTTGCCCGATCCATCTCATTCGTATAGTCCCCCGCCGAGTAGGCTCCCCCCCCTTGCGTAGGCTGCATAGCATCGACGAAGGAGTTACCCAACGCATTGCCAAACGCATCAGCGGCAATCTGCTGCACAGCGATCCTGCCGCCCCGGGCGATGGCGGTGGCGGTACCCGCGGCTAGGCCGGTAATGGCTCTTGCGGCAAAGGGGCTGATATCCGTTTTGCCCAGCGCACCTCCAACAATGTTGCCAACACCCGCGCCGACGGCGCTGGCCGCTACTCCACGCCAGTCAAAATGGTCTTGCAGGCCCGTCACGACGCCAATCCCCTGCGTCAGCGCGTTGCTCAAGGCAGCACGCGCGATGGTATTGCCCAGACTGCTAGCCTGTCCGCCCAAAGGAGCCACGTTTGAGAGGCCACCGGCGACCCCACCACTGATGGCTCCCATTGCGACCTGTTTCCAGCTAAATCCGTCCTGAATACCCAGAGCGTTGCCAACAAGTTGCCCTGCTATGGATCCCGCAGCACCCCCGATAG
>NZ_JBFUCA010000445.1:0-3620 GCF_056405475.1 Polaromonas sp. P1_G4 | reverse complement strand
TACAAATACACCGTCACATCTGTAGCAACTCCCCTTGCGCCGCCTGCTTGACCGCCTGTGTCAATCGTTGCGCCGCAACGGATTCACGTGCCCAGTGCTGCCAGTACAGCCGCACGTCGACCGTGCTGCCCGGCAGCACTTCCTGCAGCGGCGGCTTGCGGGTGCGCGCGGCCAGCAACAGGTCGGGCACCATGCCCCAGCCCATGCCAAGCTCCAGCGCAAGCTCGAACGCATCCACCGCCGGCACAAAGTGGCGCGGGTACAGCGCGTCGCGCAGCCCGAAATGCTGTTCAAGAAAAGTATCCTGCAGCGCGTCCTTGCGGTTGAAGATCACGGCAGGGCTGGCCAGCAGGCGATGGGCCAGCCGGTTCGGTGCGGCCTTGCCACCCGCCGCGGGCTCGTTCCACTGTGCCACCAGTGCGGGCGAGGCCATGCAGCGGTAACGCATCACGCCCAGCGGTTCAGCCACGCAGCCCCGCATAGCCTGCGCCAATGCAGTCACGCAGCCCGTGACATCTCCGCTTTTCAGGGCTTCGTGGGTGTGATCCTGATCGTCCACCACGACATCGAGCAGCAGGCCGTGAGTGTGCAGGGCTGTGGCCACGCCCGGCAAGAACCACGTGCTCAGGGAGTCGGCGTTCACCGCCACACTCAGGCTTTGCAGGCGCGCGGACTTTCCCCCGCCCTGCAGCCCGGCCAGCAGGTCGCCTTCCATGAGGCGAACCTGCCGGGTGTGCCCGAGCAAAGCCTGACCGGTCGACGTGGCGCGTACCTGTTTGCCGCGCACCAGGAGCCGCTGCCCCAGTGCGTTTTCTAGTGACTTGATGCGCAGGGACACGGCAGCCAGCGTCAGGCTCAGGGCCTTGGCGGCTTCGCCGAAACTGCCGTGCTCAATCACGGCGGCCAATGCTTCAAGTTGTCGGGCATCGAGCATGTTGTTAGGCACCTACTAAATCAATTAATAATTGACTAAAGCTAGTTTTAGTTAATTCTATTTAACTATTATGAACCCTGGCACACACTTGCGGCCATGAACCCGCTCACCGCCCCCGCCTTCCTGACCGGCATGGTCCTCAGCCTCTCGCTCATCATGGCCATAGGCCCGCAAAACGCCCATGTGATCCGCATGGGCCTGCTGCGCCAGCACCTCTGGCTGACGGTTGCCGTCTGCGTGCTGACTGACGTGGCGCTCATCGGCCTGGGTGTGATGGGGCTCGCACAGCTGGGCGGCCTGTCAGACAAACTGGTGGGCGCCATGACGGGCGCGGGTGCGCTGGTGCTGATGGTGTACGGAACACACGCGATGCGCCGCTTTGTGCAGCCGGCGCCGCAGGCGGCAGAAGGCGCGCCCCTTGTCGCCGAAGCCATGCCGCGCCGCAAAGCCATCGGGCTGGCACTGGCGCTGTCGTGGCTCAACCCGCATGCCTGGCTGGACACCGCCGTGGTCATCGGCACCGCATCGCTGGCTTACGCCCGGCCGGACAACGCCGTGTTCGGCCTGGGCGCTATCACGGGTTCATTGCTGTGGTTTACCGGCCTGGGCGTGGCGCTGTGGTGCGTGGGGCGTAAGCTCAACACGCCGGTCATATGGCGCGCCATGGACATGTTGGTGGCGCTGATGATGTGGGGCACCGCCTTCTGGCTGGTGCACGGCCTGTTTTCAGCCTGACGCCGGCTGCAGCACTGGCGTGCGCCTAACCAAAGCCACGGGCCAGAAAGACGGCAGCCAGCGGAATGAACGGCAGGATGTGCGCCTGCACCATCACCAGCCGCCGCGCTTGTTTGACTTCCAGCGAATCGGGCAGGGCACCGTTGGCGCGCAACTCCCGGCGCCAGCGCGAAAACATCATGGTGGGCTTGATGGAAATCAGCCCGATCACCAGGAACATGACGAGCTTGACGTACAGCAAGGGGTTATGGGCGTACCAGGCCGCGCCCTTGCTGCCCAGAAACACGCGCGCCAGGCCGGTCAGGAACACCGCGCCGGCCGAGATGCCGTAGACCATGTCGATCTTGCCGAGCCTCTCGATCACGGCGGCGTCCAGCCACTCGGTGCGGCACAGCGCCGCCTCGCTCGCCAGAAAAACCACCATGGTGAGAATCGCCAGCAGGTGGGCATAGGCCAAAAGAGATTCGAGAACCATCGTCGGGATCCTTTCCAGTCAGGGTTTTGCGGCGGCTGGCGACGAGCACCAGAACTCCGGTTGGCTGTAATGGTGTTTCAGAAAATCCAGCCACAGGCGAACCCGCAGGGGCAAGTGTTTGCGTTGCGGAAATACGGCGTAAATACCGTTGGGCGGCGCGGCAAAATCCTCCAGCACCGCTACCAGCTGGCCGGCGGCAATTTCCGCCTCGACCTCCCAGGTGCTGCGCCAGGCAATGCCGTACCCTCCCAGGCACCAGTCATGCAGGACCTGGCCGTCCGAGCAGTCGAGCGGCCCGCCCGGCTTGAGATGGATCAATTCGTCCTGGACCCGGAACGCCCAGCCCCGCGTTTGCGAGGCGTCGCTGGACAGCGTCAGGCAGTCAAATTTCGCCAGCTCGCTGGGGTGCTGGGGCGTGCCGTGGCGGGCCAGGTAAACCGGCGTGGCCACGCACAGCCGGCGGTTGTCAGCCATGCGCACACTCACCAGCGAAGAGTCCGGCATGTCGCCGACGCGCACTGCGCAGTCAAAACCCTCGCCGGCCAGGTCAACCACCCGGTCGCTCAGGTTCAGCGAGATCGTGACATCGGCATGCACTTCGCGAAAGCGCGTCACCAGCGGCGCCACATGGCGGCGGCCAAAGCCGGCCGGCGCGGTGATGCGCAGATGCCCGCTGGCCTTGACGCCGCCGGCCGATACGCTGGCTTCGGCGTTGGCAAAATCAATCAGCAGGCGCTGGCAGTCTTCAAGAAAGGCGCTGCCTTCGTGTGTGAGCGTGATGCGCCGGGTGGTACGCACCAGCAACTTGACGCCCAGGCGGCCTTCCAGTGCATCAAGCCGCCGACCCATGATGGCAGGCGCCACGCCTTCGGCGTTCGCGGCGGCAGTCAGGCTGCCGCGCGTCGCAACCGACACGAACGATTCAAGCTGCTTGAGTTTGTCCATGCTGGATTATGTCTATGAACGTCTGAAATCAGACGTTTTTAGCATTGATTCCAGTACTTCCCACCCAGGACGCACGGTGCGTGCGTCCTCTTACACTTTTTTAATAACTCAGCCGTGCCACCGACCGCAAGACGTCCGGTGTGGTGGTCGGCAGGCCAAAAAATTCCAGGTAGGCCGGGATCTGCTCGAACAGCATGTCCGAACCCACCTGCACGGTGCAACCTCGCGCCTTGGCCGCCGCCAGAAACGCGGTCATTTCCGACTTCATGACCACTTCGCCCACAAAACTGCTGGCTGCGATACGTGAAACGTCCATGGGCAAGGGATCGCCTTCATTCATGCCCATGGGCGTGGCATTGACCACCAGGTCGTAACCCGCCGGGTCGTTGGAGCCAGTGGAAAGTTCCAGTGCCGTGTAGTGCTGGCGTAGCCGCCCTGCCAGGGCCTGCGCAGAGTCCGCATTGACGTCGCACAGCCCCAGCGCGCGCGCGCCGGCCTTGGCCAGGGAAGCCGCGATTGCCGAGCCCACGC
>NZ_JBFUCA010000444.1:0-3623 GCF_056405475.1 Polaromonas sp. P1_G4 | reverse complement strand
GCCCATAAGAAGCAAAGAAAAGCACTTGCTAATCCCAACATCACGGCGATGCAAATTAGTACTGTTTCTAAAATACGCATACTAGATTTTGGTAGAAGATTTGTTGAAATAATCAAGTAGCAAGCGCCTGCGGGCGCTCAGGCGGCAAATCGGCCGCAGCTTTCATTTCTGCTTCATGGCGCCATTCGGCCACCGACTTGATGACCAGCGTGACCAGCGCGAGGATGGCCAGCAGCGATGCCACGGCGAATGCGGCCACCGACTGGTATTCGTTGTACAGAATTTCCACGTGCAGCGGCAGCGTGTTGGTCTGCCCGCGGATATGGCCCGACACCACCGACACCGCACCAAACTCCCCCATGGCCCGTGCGTTGCACAAGATGACGCCATACACCAGGCCCCACTTGATGTTGGGCAGGGTCACATGCCAGAAGGTTTGCCAGCCGGTGGCGCCCAGCACGATGGCGGCCTGCTCTTCGTCGTTGCCTTGCGCCTGCATCAGCGGAATCAGCTCACGCGCAATGAACGGAAACGTCACAAACACGGTGGCCAGCACAATGCCGGGCACGGCAAAGATGATCTTGATGTCATGCGCCAGCAGCCACGGCCCGAACCAGCCCTGCGCGCCGAAGATCAGCACGTAAATCAGGCCGGCCACCACCGGCGACACGGAAAACGGCAAATCCACCAGCGTCGTCAGCACCGACTTGCCGCGGAATTCGTACTTGGCAATGGCCCAGGCCGCCGCCACACCAAACACCAGGTTCAGCGGCACGGCAATCGCGGCGGCAATCAGCGTGAGCTTGATGGCCGACCAGGCGTCGGGCTCTTGCAGCGCTGCAATGTAGGCGCCAAAGCCCTTGCGCAGGCCTTCGGTGAACACGGCGGCCAGCGGCAGGATCAAAAACAGGAACACAAACAGCAACGCCACCGTGATCAAGGTGTAGCGCACCCAGCGTGCTTCGGTGGTGCCGGACGCGACACGGCGTTTAATGGAGGAGGAAGCAGTCGAGCGCAGCGAAGGGCCGCCCCGAGCAAGCTCAGCCCCCTCGGGGGGCAGCGCAGTACGCGAAGCGACAAGCGTGGGGGCCTGTTTCATGCTGGTGCTCCCGTGTTACGGCGCTGCCAGGCCTGCAGGCCGTTAATCACCAGCAGCAGCACGAACGACACCAGCAGCATCACCACCGCCACGGCCGTTGCGCCGGCATAGTCATATTGCTCCAGCTTGCCGATGATGATCAGAGGCGTGATTTCAGAAATCATGGGCATGTTGCCGGCGATGAAGATGACTGAACCGTATTCGCCGATCGCCCGCGCAAAGGCCATGGCAAAGCCGGTGAGCAGCGCCGGTGTGATGTGCGGCAGGATGACTTTTGTGAAAATCTGCAGGCGCGTGGCGCCCAGCGAGGTGGCGGCTTCTTCGAGTTCTTTCTCGGCGTCTTCCAGCACCGGCTGCACCGTGCGCACCACAAACGGCAGGCCGATGAAAATCAGCGCGATCACTACACCGGCCGGCGTGAACGCCAGCTTGATGCCCATGGGCTCGAGGTACTGGCCTATCCAGCCGTTACCGGCCAGCAAAGCCGTGAGCGAAATGCCGGCCACGGCGGTCGGCAAGGCGAACGGCAGGTCCACCAGCGCATCGACGATTTTTTTGCCCGGAAATTTGTAGCGCACCAGCACCCAGGCCAGCAGCAGGCCAAACACCAGGTTGACGAGTGCTGCAATCAGCGATGCCCCAAACGTGAGTCGGTAAGACGCCAGCACGCGCGGGGACGTCACCGCGGTGACGAACTGGTCCCAGCTCAGCGTGAAGGTTTTGAAAAACAGCGCCGAGATCGGGATCAGCACGATCAGGCTGAGGTAGAGAACGGTGTAGCCCAGCGTGAGGCGGAAACCGGGCAGCACGCGTTTTGCGGCGCGTTTGCTACCCGCAGGAACACCCGGCACTGACTGCGCTAGTGACGAGGGATGAATTGTTTGAGTAAACATGTAAAAACAGCACTGGCCTGTCGGGGAGTCAAACGAAGAAGGACAATTTTCCGACGGGCCGCCCCTAGGAAAATTAGCCCCCTCGGGGGGCAGAGAGCTACGCGAAGCGAGCGAACGTGGGGGCCAGTTATTTACTTGACGGTGTACAGCTTGTCGAACTGGCCGCCGTCATTGAAGTGCACTTTTTGTGCTTCACCGAGGCTGCCAAAGACGTCTTGCACCGTGAGGAGCTGCAGCGGCTTGAAGGTGCTGGCGTATTTTTTCAGGATGGCCTGCGAGCGCGGGCGCAATGCATGACGTGCGGCAATCTCCTGGCCTTCGTCTGAATAGAGGTAGTTCAGGTAGGCCTTGGCCAGCTCGGCCGTGCCCTTCTTGGCCACGGTGCGCTCCACCACCGCCACCGGGTTTTCCGCCACGATGCTGATGGACGGATAGACCGCGTCCACCTTGCCTTCGCCAAACTCCCTGTTCACCGACAGCACTTCGGATTCAAAAGTGATCAGCACGTCGCCGATATTGCGTTGCAGGAACACGGTGGTCGCGTCGCGCCCGCCCTTGCCCAGCACCGGGACGTTTTTGTAGAGCTTGCCGACGAACTCGGCGGCCTGCGCATCGGTGGCGCCCTTCTTCTTCGCGTATCCCCAGGCGGCCAGGTAGGCATAGCGGCCATTGCCGCCGGTTTTGGGGTTCACCAGAATCACCTGGATGCCGGGCTTGATGAGGTCGTCCCAGTCCTTGATGCCCTTGGGGTTGCCGTTGCGCACCAGGAACAGCATGGTCGACGTGGTGGGCGAAGCGTTGTCGGGAAACTTCTTCGCCCAGTCTTTGGCGACCACGCCGGCGCCGGCCAGGAAGTCCACGTCGGTCGAGGTGTTCATGGTCACCACGTCGGCGTCCAGGCCGTCAGCCACGGAACGCGCGATGGCGCTGGAGCCGCCATGCGACTGGTCAATCTTGATGTCTTTACCCGTGGTCTTCTTGTAGTGGGCAATGAAGGCGGCGTTGTATTCCTTGTAAAACTCGCGCGCCACGTCATACGAGCCATTCAGAAGCGTTTGTGCCGAGGCCGTGCCGGAGAATGAAGCGCCCGCGGCCAGTGCCAGCGTTGCAAGGGCTATTTTTATTTTTGAAGAAGTCATGCCGTTTCCAGGGACCCAAAAGAAGAAGACGAAGAATTTGCCAAAGAAGAAAAATCAAGATGGGGCGCCGTCAGCGACGCATCACCTGCCAGCGACTGCAACAGCGCAATGCCCAGCGGCCATTCGCCGTGGCCCGACTCCACATTGATATGGCCGGCGTCCTGCATGCGCACAAATTCGCTGCCCCAGGCGCGGGCATAGGCACCCGCCAGGCGCACCGGGCAATACGGGTCGTTGCTGCTGGCCACCAGCACGCTGCGGTAAGGCAGCTTCTGGTAGGGCAYGGGCGCAAAGTCGCTCAGCACGGCACGCCGCTCCGGGTCTGCCGGCGCCACCAGCAGGGCGCCATGAATACGCTCTGCCGCCTCAGGCGGCAAGTGAGCCGTGGCAATGCAGCCCAGGCTGTGCGCCACGATGACGACCGGCTCGTCCTGCAGCACGATGGTGTTGGCCAGCGAGGCCACCCAGGCCTTGCGCGAAGGCGTGATCCAG
>NZ_JBFUCA010000443.1:0-3633 GCF_056405475.1 Polaromonas sp. P1_G4 | reverse complement strand
GTATCGCACCACGCGGCATTTGTTGAACAAAAGGCCGGGCGCCCGTGCGCGGCAGCCGGACACCACGCGCAAGCAAATTCCTACACAGAGCCTGCCCGGCCTCCTGCAACGCACGGCCGCTACAGCGGCGAAAGTACAACGCTATCTGCCGCGGCTTGCTGGTTTGCTAATTCCTATCTTCGCGGCGTCTGTTCCCCCATACCGAATCAACCCGTCAACAACCACCCCTTCAAAGGAGGCCCTCATGTTGAACCGATTGAACCGATCGAAATTCAAACTCAGCAGCGTGGCACTGGCCGCCGTGGCCGCTTCTGCCCTGGCACTGGCTGCCCTGCCCGCCACGGCCCAGACCAGCACCACCGCAGGCACCTCAACAGCGGCAGATGCCGGCAAGCTGGCCCGTGCCGACAAGGGCATGCTGGACGACCTGGCCCAGGCCAACATCGCCGAGATCGAAAGCGGCAAGATGGCGCTGGAAAAATCGCAGAACGCCGAGATCAAAAAATTTGCGCAGCAAATGATTGACGACCACAACAGCGCCCTGGCCGAAGTGCAGGCACTGGCCCGCGCCAAAGGTGTGACCTTGCCCGACGGCCCCGGCGTGATGGCCAAAACCAAGGCCACCGCAATGAAGGCCTTGTCGGGCAACCTGTTTGACACGGAATACGCCAAGCGCGCCGGTGTGGGCGACCACGAAGCCACCATCAAGCTGCTGACCAAGATCCAGAAGGACGCCAAAGACGCCGACCTGAAGGCGCTGGCCGGCAAGATGCTGCCCAAGGTGGAAGCCCACCTGGAAATGGCCAAGGCCGTAGTACCGACCAAGTAAGCCGCCAAGTAAGCCAGTCATCGCGGGCTCTTGCCCGCGTCCTGGGTTTCCCCTTTTTTTTTAGGAAGACGCTATGTCAATTATCTGGACCATCATCATTGGCTTCATCATCGGCTTTGTCGCCAAGTTCCTGATGCCCGGCCGCGACCCTGGCGGCTTCATCATCACCGTGCTCATCGGTATTGCGGGCTCATTCCTTGCCACCTACCTGGGCGCGGCCATGGGCTGGTACCAGCAAGGCGAAACGGCCGGCTTCATCGCCGCCGTGCTTGGCTCCATCGTGCTGCTGCTGGGTTACCGCCTGATCGCCAAGCGCTGAGCAGGCCGAAAAAGAAACGCCAGCCAGACGCCCCGGTGCATTCACGTGCACCGGGGCGTTGTGCTGTGCGGCTCACGCGTGGGTGACTTGCGAAAAAAGTTTTAAACCTGACCGCAACGCCGCTGCCTGGGCCGCCCTTTTGCAGGCCCGCCGCGCCTGAGAGTGACGTGCGCAAATTCCCTCTTGAAATTTTTTTGGCAATTCCTACATCCTCTTCCCGGGCGCCGGAAGCCGCTTTTTTGGGGGTTTTCCAGCGCACTGATGTTCAACCCGTATGGAGGTTTTCGCCATGTACCGATCGTTATTTCCGCGCGACATGTTCGCCGAACTCGATCGCCTGCAGCGCGACGTGCAGCAGGCCTTCGATCTGTCTCCCAGCATTCGCGGCTTTGGCCGCAGCAGCTTTCCCGCCTTGAACATTGGCGGCACACCGCAAACGATAGAGGTGTATGCCTTTGCGCCGGGCATTGACCCGAAGTCGCTCGACGTCAGCCTGGAGCGCGGCCTGCTCACCATTGCCGGCGAGCGCAAGACTGAACTGCCCGAAGCGGGCGCGCAATCGACCCTGCACATCAATGAGCGCTTTGCCGGCAGCTTCCGCCGCGTGCTCACCGTGCCCGACGACGCCGACCCCGACGCCGTGAACGCCAGCTTCAAGGACGGCCTGGTCCACATCACCATCCAGCGGCGCGCTTCAGCCCAGCCGCGCCGCATCGCCATCCAGTGAAAGGAGGCAAGCCATGAACTACGCCAACACACAACAAACCGGCGGCAACAGCGGCGCCGCACGGAGCAGCGGTAATGGAAGCGCCAACAACGGCAGCACCACCGGCCGCAGCATGCAAACCGGGCAAGCAAACGAAGTGGCGCAGAAAGACACATCGCGCTACGCCAATGGCGCGCTGACGCCGCCCGTCGATGTAATTGAAGACAGCACCGGCATTACGCTGTATGCCGACCTGCCCGGCGTGCCGCGCGACAAGCTGCACCTGCAGGTAGAGGCCGACACGCTGACGATTGATGCCGAGTCGGCCCTGTCTGCGCCCGAAGGTTTGCAGTCAACCCACACCGAAGTGGGGCTGGGCCGCTTTCACCGCGTGTTCACGCTCAGCAAGGAGCTCGACACCGAGAAAGTCAGCGCCGAACTCGCGAACGGTGTGCTGAAGCTGCGCATACCCAAGGCGCAGCACGCACAGCCCCGGCGCATCGAGATCAAGGCAGCTTGATCGCGCTCCCCGCACGACCGCGCCGGCCTGCTTACTTGGCCGGCACCGGCGTGCGCTGGGCCGGGTCATAGAAGAACGTTTCTTCGGCAATGCGCTCGCCTTCCCAGCGCTGGTAAGCGAGTTCTTCCATGCGCATGGTGCTGCCGTCGGCCCACACAAAATTGAACACCCAGCGGATGACGACCTTGTCACCGCTGATAAACACCGGCCGCACGCAGGTTGACGTGACCGACTTCACGCGCGCCATCACTTTTGCCTCACCCTCCACCAGCTTGTCGCGCCCACGGCGCGGCGGCTGCTGGTTCTCTTGCATAGTGGCGTCAGGCGTGTAGAACTCTTCAATCGCTTCGGTGTGCGCGTTCTGTTCAACGCGGGCAACAAAGCGGTCTACGGTTTCAGGCGTGGGCATGCGGGTTTCCTTCGCTTGTTTGGCTGTTGATGCGCTTCGGCTTTCGCGGGGTGCGCGGACCAAGGCAGATGAAACCCAAGTGTTGCACGCTGCGGCTTTTGCCGCAGGCAGCCCCCTGTAAACGTGCTTCGCCGATCAAAACCCGGCGGATAATCCCGATGGGTCTGTCGGCAAGCAGCACCGCGCGCCGGCATTCTCCAGGCAGGTACATACAAATATATTTCCTTGGAGGGAAACATGATGACTTCAGGACTGAAAATTCTCGTCGCCCGGTTTGCCATAAGTCTGTTGCTGGCCATTGCCGGCAGCCAGGCCATGGCGGCAGGTTCATTGGCCATTGACACCCTGCAGGGTGAAAAGTATGGCTTTTCATTCAACCACCCCAGTTCGGACCTGGCCGACCAGCGCTCTATCCGCGAATGCGGTACTGACTGCTCCATCGTGCTGCGCTTCGCCGGCCAGTGCGGCGCCTATGCCGCCGACCAGGCCAAGGGATCCAACGCGTATGGCTGGGGCACCGGCACCACCAGCGCCAACACCCAGGCGCGGGCCATGGCGGAATGCCGGGACAAGGGTGGTTCCAGCTGCAAGGTGCGTGCATGGGGCTGCGACGCCGTCAAGGCGTCTGCCGAAACACAGCCCACGCCCCAGGGCAACAACAAGGCGGCCGGCGGCGGCTTTCCCATGATGGGTGAGTGGCTGGTCGACTATGTTTCGAGCACGGGTTACACCGCCAACGGCACCCTGCGCGTGAGGGAAAACCTTGGCAACGGCAGCTACCGCGGCGTGCTGGTGCTGGGCTTTGCCAACAGCGACGGCGAGTCCAAGCGGGTGCAGCAAGACGCAATGA
>NZ_JBFUCA010000442.1:0-3642 GCF_056405475.1 Polaromonas sp. P1_G4 | reverse complement strand
GGGGTCCGCCGCGGGGGCCATCCTGTTTGCGGTCGGCAAGCACCTGATGGCTTTTTATCTTTCGACCGCTGCGATTGTGTCGGCCTATGGCGCGGCGGGCTCACTGGTGGTGATCCTGATGTGGATTTACTTTTCGTCGGCTGTGCTGTTGCTGGCTGCAAGCATGGCCCGGGCCTGGGCGGATGAGGCAAGTGCCGCGCGGCAACCGGTTTAAGCCGACTTGCCGGCCTTGCCAGGTTTTTGCGCTTCTTCGCATTGCACACTGACCAGTTCAAACTCGCCGGGCGCCGCCCCCAATCTGGCCGCCGTCAGGCAGCCGCCCCACACGCAGCCGGTGTCGAGTGGCAAGGTGTTGTTGCGCAGGGTGGGTGTGCTGTTCTTGCTGCTGGCCAGCGTAGACCAGTGGCCAAACGCCACCGGCGTATCTGCTGTGGCCCGGCCGGGAACATCAAACCAGGGCAGGTGGCCTTCTGGCGCGCTGCCGGGGCCGTCGGTACTGCTGAAGTCCATCACGCCTTCGGGTGTGCAAAAACGCAGGCGCGTGAGCGCGTTCACGATGACCCGCAGCCTGTCGGCGCCCTGCAGGCTGTCGCTCCAGTGATCAGGCGTGTTGCCGTACATGGCCTGCAGAAAGTCCTTGAGATGGCTGCCGCGCAGCACCTGCTCCACCTCTGAGCCCAGCGCCACGGTTTGCGCCGCAGTCCATTGCGGCAGCACGCCCGCATGCACCATCAGCCACCCGTAGCGATGGATGGCCATGGCGCGGTGGCGCAGCCAGTCGAGCAGCGCGTGGCTGTCCTTGGCCTCGAGGATGTCCTGTACGGTGTCGCTGCGGCCCGGCTTGCGCACGCCTTGCCACACAGCCAGCAGGTGCAGGTCGTGGTTGCCGAGCAGGCATTGCGCAGCGTCGCCCAATGCCGAGAGGCTGCGCAGCACCTGAAGGGAGCCGGGGCCGCGGTTGACCAGGTCGCCAAGGATGTAGAGAGTGTCGCGGCTGGGGGAGAAATCGATCCTGTCCAGCAATCGCTGAAAAGGTGCGTGGCAACCCTGCAGGTCGCCGATACAGTAAAGTGACATGTGTTTATTTTGCGCCAGGCCCCATGGACTTTTTCCTGATTGCTTTTCTGACCTTGCTCAACGGTGTGTTTGCCATGTCGGAGATGGCACTGGCTTCGAGCCGCAAAGCCCGGCTCTCGGCCATGGGCGAATCCGGCGACAAGGGGGCGCTGGCAGCGCTGGGACTGCTGGACAATCCCACGCAGTTCCTTTCGTCGGTGCAGGTCGGCATCACCTCCATCGGCATGCTCAACGGCATTATTGGCGAGGCGGCTTTCAGCAGCGGCCTGGCAGCGTGGATCCAGACCTTCGGCGTGCGGCCGCGCGCGTCCGAGATTACTGCCACCGCGCTGGTAGTGACAGTCATCACCTTCATCACCATCGTCTTTGGCGAGCTGGTGCCCAAACGCATCGGGCAGCTCTACCCGGAAACCGTCGCACGCCTGGTTTCAAGGCCCATGATGTGGGTGGCGACGGGCTTCAAGCCCTTCGTCAGGCTGCTGTCCATCAGCACGCAGGCGGTACTCAAGCTGCTGCGTATCGACAACAGCGCCGGCCGGGCCGTCACTGAAGAAGAAATCGCAGCCAGCCTGGAGGAGGGCGTGGACGCCGGCCTGATTGAGGAACATGAACACCAGATGGTGCAAAACGTGTTTTTGCTGGATGACCGCCTGCTCACTTCACTGATGCTGCCGCGTTCCGACATCGAGTGGCTCGATGCTTCCGACACCATTGCCCAAGCCATCGACAAGGCCGGCGCCACCGGCCACTCCTGGTATCCCGTGTGCCGCGGCAGCCTCGATGACGTGGTGGGCGTGGTCAATGTGGCCAAGTTGCTCGCGCTGCGCGGCCAGATCCAGCCTGTGCCATCAACCCAGGGCGCAGGCGCAGTGCCTTCAGTGACCGACCGTATCGGCGCTTATGCAGTGCCGGCGGTCTTCGTGCCGGAAACGCTCACGGGCATGGAATTGCTGGAGCAGTTCCGGGCCCGCTCCACCCGCATTGTGTTTGTGGTCGATGAATACGGGGTTGTGCAGGGTCTCATGACGCCCATGGACATGCTGGAAGCCATCACCGGTGAATTGCAGCCCGGCGCGCAGATGGACGCGTGGGCGACCGAAAGGGAGGACGGCAGCTGGCTCATTGACGGTGTCATGCCTGTCTCCGAACTCAAGGCCCGTCTGGATATCAGGGAACTGCCAGAGGAAGGCCGGGGGCGTTACAACACGGTGGCTGGCCTGCTTCAAAGCGTTTCGGGGCGGTTGCTGAAAACCGCCGAGCGGGTGGAATGCGCGGGCTGGCGCTTCGAAGTTCTTGACCTTGATGGCAAGCGGATCGACAAGATCCTGGCCAGCCCCATCCCGGTCGATCCCAATATGTAAATATCTGTTTCTACCAGTAGACCACTTGGGTTGTATTGGCGGAACATATATGTGAAAAAAGGCCGCTTTTAGGTAGATTGGATTCAATATGAGTCGCGTTCACAACACCTTCATACGTAAATAGTTGTAACTTAACGGGGCTGTGTTTAAACTGAAAAAAAGTTAAGGCACTCATGTTTGATGTTTTTGTGTTGGCGCTCACTGCGACGGCGGTGTCTGCAATGGCGACGGGAGCAGCCTGCCACCATGGCTGGCTGGCGCGTTCCGCGCGCAAAAAACGGCGCCTTCCCGCGCATTGGCACCTGCAGCCAAGGCCACTGCTACTGGAGGCCGAACAGGACGTGTGGCATTGGCTTCAGCGGGCCTTTTTTGACCACCATGTCCTGATCAAAGTCCCTGTCATCCGCTTTGTCTCGCCGCGAACCGAAGCCGAAGGGCAGCGTTCCTTTGAATTGCTGAAAACCGTTTACTGCACTTTCACTGTATGCGCCGCGGATGGAACCGTCATTGGTTGCCTGGATGTTCCCGGTCCCCGTGGGCTCAAGGCCAGTAACCGCGACCTCAAGCGCAAGCTGTTTGAAGAATGCGGGATTGCCTACGCCGTCGTGCGTGCGAGCAACCTTCCCTCCCTGGAAGATGTTCGCGCGGCGTTCCTCGGAGAAATCGACCTGTCGGACGACGAACCCGCCGTGCTGGGCGAGCCTCCCTTGGCCTTGCCAGTTGAGGTGGATGCCGACGCCGATGCCATGGCCACCGTGCCCGATACCATGCGTGCAGCCAACGGAACCCTCCTGGAGGACGCGCCAAAAGTCGCCAGCATGGACATCGCGGCAGCCCGAARCAGCCTGCAAGCCAAGCTGGAACGCAACCGCAGGATACGGTTCACCAATTTCGACCCGCTCAGTACCGGTTCAGGCATTGTTCATGACAATGCCGACCACAATTTTGCTGTGCAGTGGGAAGACTCTTTCATCACACCGGAAGAGCCGGATACGCCGAACGGCACCAACGCCTGAACGTTTAAAGCCGTAGCGGTGTTGCGGCCTTCAGGCTCTACTCAATTTGCTTTCGCGGTGTCAAACAATGCCTTCGTTTCCGCCGGCATCACGGTTGTCAGCGGTTTGCCGCCCGGTTTCATGGGTTTTAAAAACCATTGTTCATACCAGCCCTGCGCTGCGCCGCTGCGCATGGATTCCTTGATAGA
>NZ_JBFUCA010000441.1:0-3647 GCF_056405475.1 Polaromonas sp. P1_G4 | reverse complement strand
GTTGACGCCACGAAGGCCCAGACCGCGCACAGTAGCGCGATGCGATTCCTTGGTGCCAATCGGGCTGCGAACCAGCTGGACTTTGACTTTGGTTTCTTTGGTCATTTTCAATGCCGCCTTAGCCGAAGATCTCTTCGACCGATTTGCCACGTTTGGCCGCAATTTCAGAAGCGGTCGTGGAATTATTCAGTGCGTCCATGGTGGCGCGCACCATGTTGTAAGGGTTGCTCGAACCATGGCTCTTCGCCACGATGTCGGTGATGCCCATGACTTCGAAAACGGCGCGCATTGGACCGCCAGCAATGATGCCGGTACCCTTGGGAGCCGGCGCCATCATGACGCTGGCTGCACCGTGGTGGCCGAAAACATTGTGGTGAATGGTGCCGTTTTTCAACGAGACCTTGGTCATGTTGCGGCGCGCTTCTTCCATCGCTTTTTGCACGGCTGCCGGCACTTCTTTCGACTTGCCCTTGCCCATGCCGACGCGGCCATCGCCGTCACCCACGACGGTCAACGCGGCGAAACCGAGGATACGACCGCCCTTCACGACTTTGGTCACGCGGTTAACCGCGATCATTTTTTCCTTCAGACCATCGTCTGGAGCGTCGTTTTGCTGTTTTGCTTGAAACTTAGCCATACTTAATTCCAGTCTGCTTAGAACTGCAAACCAGCTTCGCGAGCCGCCTCAGCCAACGCTTTGACGCGGCCGTGGTACGCAAAACCGGCGCGATCAAACGCCACTTTTTCAACACCTGCTGCTTTTGCCTTTTCGGCAATGCGCTTGCCAATGGCTTGCGCAGCAGCAACGTTTCCACCTTTACCCGAAGCGCCGATTTCCTTGCGGACTTCCACTTCCGCGGTGGAAGCAGCAGCCAGGACCTTGGTGCCGTCGCCAGAAATAACGCTGGCATAGATATGCAGATTGGTGCGATTCACGGTCAAACGGGCAACACCTTGCGTAGCAATGCGAATGCGGGTCTGGCGTGAACGACGAAGGCGCTGCTCTTTTTTGGTCAACATGATGCAGCTCCTTATTTCTTCTTGGTTTCTTTGATCGTGATCTTCTCATCCACATAGCGGATGCCCTTGCCCTTGTAAGGCTCGGGAGGACGAACAGCACGAACTTCAGCGGCGATCTGGCCGACGCGCTGGCGGTCGGAACCCTTGATCACCACTTCCGTGGGAGTCGGGGTTGCAACGGTGATGCCAGCAGGCATGTCCATGATCACAGGGTGCGAATACCCCACGGTCAGGTTCAGCTTGGCGCCCTGGGCCTGGGCCTTGTAGCCCACGCCGACCAGGCTCAATTTTTTCTCGAAACCCTTGGTGACACCCGTCACCATGTTGTTCACGAGCTGGCGCATCGTGCCGCTCATGGCATTGGCTTCACGCGAATCATTGGCCGGCACAAAAGTCAGCTTGCCTGCATCGTTCTTGATGGTGACAAGCGCGTTCTGCGTCAGCGCCAGGGTGCCGAGAGCGCCCTTGACATTGATCTGGTCTGCTTTCATGGCCACGTCCACACCCTGAGGTACGGCCACTGGCATTTTTCCTACACGAGACATTTCAGTTTCTCCTCAAATGCCGCCGTTAGGCCACGTAGCAAAGCACTTCACCACCGATACCGGTAGCGCGGGCTTTACGATCCGTCATGACACCTTGCGGAGTCGTGACAATTGCCACACCAAGGCCGTTCATGACCTGGGGGATGGCACCATGGCCTTTKTAAACACGGAGGCCGGGGCGGCTGACGCGCTCAATGCGCTCAATCACGGGCTTGCCTGCGTAATACTTCAGGGCGATTTCCAGCTGGGACTTGCCTTCGTCGGTCTTGACGGAGAAGCCATCAATGTAGCCCTCATCCTTCAATACCTGCGCGATGGCAACTTTGACTTTTGACGACGGCACCAGCACGACGGCTTTTTCAACCATCTGTGCATTGCGGATGCGGGTCAACATGTCGGCAATAGGATCACTCATGCTCATTTTGTGGTTCTCCTATGCTTACCAGCTTGCCTTGGTGATACCGGGGATATCACCAGCAAAAGCCAACTCACGGATCTTGGCGCGAGCCAGACCAAATTGACGGAAAGTACCGCGTGGGCGGCCCGTGATCGCGCAGCGGTTGCGCTGGCGGGTCGGGTTCGCGTTGCGGGGCAGTTTCTGCAGCTCGAGGCGAGCCAGCTGACGCTCTTCGTCAGAACGCTTGGCGTCGTTGGACGTCGCCTTGAGTTCAGCGTATTTTTTGGCGAACTTCGCGGCGAGTTTCTCGCGCTTCAGTTCACGTTGCAGTAAAGCTTGTTTTGCCATGTCCCGCCTCAGTTCTTGAACGGAAAACGGAAGGCGGTGAGGAGTGCCTTGCACTCTTCATCGGTCTTTGCCGTTGTGGTGATGCTGATATTCAGGCCGCGCAAGGCGTCAACCTTGTCGTACTCGATCTCAGGGAAAATGATCTGCTCTTTCACGCCGATGTTGTAGTTTCCGCGGCCATCGAAGGCCCGGCCGGAAATACCACGAAAGTCACGCACACGGGGCAGGGCCACGGTAACGAAACGATCGAGGAACTCATACATCTTCACGCCGCGCAGGGTCACCATGCAGCCGATAGGCAGGTCTTCGCGGATCTTGAAACCGGCGATAGCCTTCTTGGCCTTGGTCACGACAGGCTTCTGGCCGGCAATCTTGGTCATGTCGCCGACGGCGTTGTCCATAACCTTCTTGTCAGCAACAGCCTCGCTCACGCCCATATTGAGCGTGATCTTGGTGATACGGGGAACCTGCATGGGCGAGGTGTAGCCGAATTTCTCAATCAGGCCGGGGGCGATTTTTTCGCGGTACTGAGCTTGCAGGCGAGCCTGCGAAGCGGCTTGTACAGGTGCGGTCTTTGCCATGTTATGCAACCTTGATTTCTTCGCCACTGGATTTGAAGACGCGCACTTTTTTGCCGTCTGCCAGGAGCTTGATGCCAACGCGATCCGCCTTGCCGGTAGCGGCATTGAAGATTGCCACGTTCGACTGGTGAATCGGCATGCTTTTTTCGACGATGCCGCCGGTGGTACCCTTGAGGGGGTTGGGCTTGGTGTGTTTTTTCACCAGGTTAATCCCATCCACCAGCACATAGCTGTCATCTTTGCGCAGCGAAATCTTGCCGCGCTTGCCTTTGTCGCGACCAGCGATCACGATGATCTCGTCGCCTTTACGGATTTTATTCATGGCGAGTCCTTACAGAACTTCAGGAGCCAGGGACACGATCTTCATGAACTTTTCAGTGCGCAGTTCGCGCGTCACTGGTCCGAAGATGCGGGTGCCGATTGGCTCCAGCTTGGCGTTAAGCAACACTGCTGCGTTGCCGTCGAATTTGACGAGCGAACCATCGCCACGGCGAATGCCCTTGGCGGTGCGAACGACCACAGCGCTGTAAACCTCGCCTTTTTTGACGCGGCCACGCGGAGCGGCTTCTTTGATGCTCACCTTGATGACGTCACCAACGCTGGCGTACCGGCGCTTGGAGCCGCCCAGAACCTTGATGCACATCACGGACTTGGCACCCGTGTTGTCAGCAACATCGAGCTTGGATTGCGTTTGAATCATTTAAATGTGTTCCCAACTTGCACCGGAAGGCAACCCCTTGGGATTACCAGCCAATC
>NZ_JBFUCA010000440.1:0-3653 GCF_056405475.1 Polaromonas sp. P1_G4 | reverse complement strand
GGTCAAGGACGACCCGGCCGCGCTGGAACGCCGCAAGCGCTTCCTGGAGCAGATCGACAAGGGCGACCCGGAAGCCCTGGCACGCTGGCAAGGCATGAAGGACCGCCGCCAGGGCGAACGGCCGGCGCAATGATCCGGGACTCGTACCAATGAGCCGCCGGGCCGTTCCCAAGGTGAATAGCACCGCAGTGCGAAGCACGAAGGTATTTCCGCGCATGAGCCGCCGGGCCGTTCCCAAGGCAAATAGCATCGCAGTGCGAAGCACGAAGGTTATTGAATGAGCCCCTCACGCCCCTTCATCCTGCGCCCGGTAGCCACTTCGCTGCTGATGGTGGCCATTGTGTTGGCTGGCCTCGTGGGTTTCAAATTTTTACCGCTGTCGGCCCTGCCGCAGGTCGACTACCCCACCATCCAGGTGCAGACGCTGTATCCCGGCGCGAGCCCGGAAGTGATGGCGCAGACCGTGACAGCGCCGCTGGAACGCCAGTTCGGCCAGATGGCCGGTCTCTCTCGCATGAGCTCCACCAGTGCCGCCGGTGTCTCCATCGTCACGCTGCAGTTCGGCCTGGGCCTGGCACTGGACGTGGCCGAACAGCAGGTGCAGGCGGCCATCAACGCGGGCGGCTCGCTACTGCCGGCCGACCTGCCCGCCCCGCCCGTCTATGCCAAGGTCAACCCGGCGGATGCCCCGGTGCTGACACTGGCCATCACGTCCGACACCATGCCGCTGACGGAGGTGCAGAACATCGTCAACACCCGGCTGGCCCTGAAGATCAGCCAGGTCAATGGCGTGGGGCTGGTGTCGCTCAGTGGCGGGCAGCGCCCCGCGGTGCGCATCCAGGCCGACACACGGGCGCTGGCTTCCTACGGCCTCGGGCTTGATTCACTGCGCACTGCGATCTCCGCGGCCAATGCCAACGGCGCCAAAGGCAGCATCGATGGCCCTACACGGTCCTATTCGATCAACTCCAACGACCAGCTGGTCGCCGCTGCTGACTACAAAAACCTCATCATCGCCTTTCGCAACGGTGCGGCGGTGCGAGTGTCAGACGTGGCACAGGTGGTGGACAGCGCCGAGAACATCAAACTGGGCGCATGGTCTGGTCTGAAACCAGCCATCATCCTCAATGTGCAGCGCCAGCCCGGCGCCAACGTCATTGCCACGGTGGACGCTATCAAGGCACGCCTGCCCGAACTGCAGGCCGGCCTGCCCACCTCCCTCAGGGTCGATGTGCTGAGCGACCGTACGACCGGCATACGCGCCTCGGTGATGCACGTCGAGATTGAACTGCTGCTGGCCGTGCTGCTGGTCGTGCTGGTGATCTTTGCTTTCCTGCACAGCTTGCGCGCCACAGTCATCGCCAGCCTGGCCGTGCCGATTTCACTCGTCGGCACCTGCGGCTTGATGTACCTGCTGGGCTACAGCCTCAACAACCTGAGCCTGATGGCACTCACGATCGCCACCGGCTTTGTGGTGGACGACGCAATCGTGATGATCGAAAACATCTCGCGCTACATCGAGGAAGGCGAAGAACCGATGGCCGCAGCCCTCAAGGGTGCGACGCAGATCGGGTTCACCATCATCTCGCTGACAGTGTCGCTGATCGCGGTGCTGATTCCGCTGCTGTTCATGGGCGATGTGGTCGGCCGGCTGTTCCGCGAGTTTGCCGTCACGCTGGCCATCACCATCCTGATCTCGGCCGTGGTGTCGCTCACCCTCGTGCCCATGATGTCGGCGAGATGGCTCAAGCACGTGCCGGAAACGGCGGGCGAAGGCCGGCTGGCCCAGGCGGGCGCGCGGCTCCAGCGTTTTTTTGACGACGTGATCGCACGCTACGACGTGTGGCTCACCTGGGTGCTCAAACGTCAGGGCGCCACGCTGCTGGTGGCGCTGGCCACCCTGCTGCTCACGGTGTTGCTGTATGTGCTGATCCCCAAGGGCCTGTTCCCGACGCAGGACACCGGCCAGCTGCAGGCTCGCGTGGAAACCGCGCAATCGGTGTCCTATGACCGCATGGCCGCGCTGCAGCAAGCCACGGCCAAGGCCATCCTGGAAGACCCCGACGTCGAAACGCTGAGCTCCTTCATTGGCGTGGACGCAGCCAACAACACCATGCTGCATACCGGCCGCATGCTGATCAACCTGAAAAAAGAGCGCATAGGCAGCCAGCAGGAAACCATGGACCGGCTGCAGCGCAGGGCCGCCGCGGTAGCCGGGGTTACTCTGTACCTTCAACCCACGCAAGACCTGACCATTGACGCCGAAACCGGGCCCACGCAATTCCGCGTATCGCTCGAAGGCTCGAACAACGCCACCGTGGTGGAATGGGCCAACAAGCTTACGCAGCGCATGCGGCAGCTCGAAAGCCTGCGCAACGTGTCGTCCGATGCGGGCTCCAGCGGCGCCGGAGCCTACATCACGGTAGACCGCGACACCGCGTCGCGCCTGGCCGTCACGACCTCGTCCATTGACGACGCGCTTTACAGCGCATTCGGCCAGCGCATTGTCTCGACCATCTTCACCGAAACCAACCAGTACCGCGTGATCCTCGAAGCCATGCCCGACTCCTTGCGCACGCCGGCATCGCTGGGCAGCCTGCAACTCAAAACCGGCTCCGGCACGCCAACACCGCTGTCGGCCATCGCCACCATCACGGAGCAAGCGGCCCCGCTGCAGGTTACCCGCGTGGCCCAGTACCCGGCCACCACGCTGGGTTTTGACACGGCGCCCGGCGTCTCGCTGGGCAAGGCGGTCGACGAGATCCGGGAAGCGGCCAAGGACATCGCCATGCCCGCCAGCGTGACCATGACCTTTCTGGGTGCGGCGGGCGCCTACCAGGCCTCGCTGTCCAACCAGCTCTGGCTCATCCTGGCGGCTGTGATCTGCGTCTACATCGTGCTGGGTGTGCTGTATGAAAGCTACATCCACCCGCTGACGATCCTCTCGACCCTGCCCTCCGCCGGCGTGGGCGCGCTGCTGGCGCTGATGATCAGCGGGTCAGGCCTCGGGGTGATAGGCATCATCGGCATCATCCTGCTGATCGGCATCGTGAAGAAGAACGCCATCATGATGATCGACTTCGCGATCGACGCCGAACGCAGCCAGGGCAAATCCCCGCAGGAGGCCATTCACCAGGCCGCGCTGCTGCGCTTTCGGCCCATCCTGATGACCACGCTGGCGGCGCTGTTTGCTGCTGTGCCCCTGATGCTGGGCTTTGGCGAAGGTGCTGAATTGCGGAGGCCTCTGGGGTTGGCGATTTTTGGCGGGTTGATTGTCAGCCAGGTGTTGACGCTGTTTACGACGCCGGTGATTTATCTGGCGTTTGATCGGTTGGGGCGGAGGTTTCGGGGGAAAGGGAAAGTTGAGGAGGTTTCCGCGTGAGGCCTGTTGCTCTTTCGTTCTTTCGGGGTGTGCTTTGTCCCGGGGCCGGGGTTGCCGGCGGCAACTCACTTTCTTTTGCTTCGCCAAAAGAAAGTAAGCAAAGAAAAGGCGACCCTGGTTCCTGCGTCCCCTGCGCTTCGCTCCGGGGCAACCTGCGGTACTCTGTCCAGCCGGGGTCAAAAACAACTCGCCTTCGGCTCAAACAAGTTTTTGCCCTGATCCGTCTGGCCCTGCGCTCCTCGGCGCATCCACAAGGGGGTGGAAACAGAAA
>NZ_JBFUCA010000439.1:0-3659 GCF_056405475.1 Polaromonas sp. P1_G4 | reverse complement strand
CCTGGCGGCCGATTACGACGAACTGGTGGACTGCCCCGTGGAAATGGGCGCTTTCTGGAGCGGTACTTTTACGGCGCGCGGCGTGCCGCACCGCATGGTGGTCGCGGGCGCGGCCCCGAGCTTCGACGGCGCAAGGCTGCTGGCGGACACCCAGAAGATTTGCGAAACGGAGATCCGTTTCTGGCATGGTGCGAAAAAGCCTCCCTTCAAGAGTTACCTCTTCATGCTGAACGCGGTGGACGAAGGCTACGGCGGACTCGAGCACCGCAACTCGACTGCACTGATCTGCAACCGGAAGGACTTGCCGCGCCTGGGTGAATCCCGCACGGCAGAAGGCTACACCACGCTGCGCGGCCTCATCAGCCACGAATATTTCCATACATGGAATGTCAAGCGGCTGCGTCCCGCGGAGTTTGAACACTACGACTACGGCGCCGAGAATTACACCGGGCTGTTGTGGTTTTTCGAGGGCTTCACCAGTTACTACGACGACCTGTTGCTGCGCCGCGCCGGCCTGCTGGACAACGCCGGCTACCTCAAGCTGCTCAACAAGACCATCAACCAGGTCATGCAGACCCCGGGCCGGCTGGTTCAATCCGTCGCCCAGGCGAGCTTCGATGCCTGGGTGAAGTATTACCGGCAGGATGAAAATACGCCCAACGCCACCGTGAGCTACTACACCAAGGGAGCGCTGGTGGCGCTGTGTTTTGATCTGACGCTTCGGGCAGAAGGCGGAGCTGCCGGGGGCGCGACACTGGACAACGTGATGCGCGCACTCTGGCAACGCTGCAAAGCCGGCCCCCTGCGCGAGACAGATTTTGCAGAGGAGCTTGCAGCCGCAGGACACCGCCCGTTTGCCACCGAGCTGGCCCAATGGGTGCACGGACGCGAAGAACTTCCGCTCAAGGCCTTGCTGGAACAGCATGGCGTGACAGTCGCCGAAGAACCTGCGCAACTGGCTCAGCGGCTGGGATTACGCGCCAGCGAAAACCAGGGCGTGGTGCAGGTCAAGACCGTGCTGCGCGGCGGCGTTGCCGAGCATGCCGGGTTTGCGGCGGGAGATGAATGGCTGGCGGTGGAACCCATTGCCACAGGCGCACGGGAGCCGGAGGGCGGTTGGCGCATGAACCGGCTCGATGACCTGCTGCACTACGCAGGCACGGCCAAAAAAGTCATTGCCCTGGTCGCACGCGACAAACGCCTGCTGCGGCTGGAGCTGCCCATGCCGCCCGCGCTGACCACCTGGCGCCTGGCGGTGCGGGATGCCGCGCTGATGGACCAATGGCTCGGCCAGAAAACCTGACCCGGCCTGGCGCGACTCACCTCTTCGGAAGGTCATTCGCCCTTGAATACCGCGGGATGCTTTTCAAGAAAAGCCGTCACGCCTTCCATGTAATCGTGGCTGCGTCCCAGGGCCGCCTGCATGTCGCGTTCCGCATCGAGTTGCTGATGCAGCGTGCGCGTGGCGCCTTCGCGCATCTGCCGGGTAAAGCTGTTCAGGGCCTGGGGGCGGTTGAGCGTGAGGATGCCCACAGCACCATCGATGGCATACAGAACGGTGGGATCGGCAGCGGAGCCGGTATGGGAAGCAGTCATGGCAGCAGTCTCCTGTTCCCGAATCTAGCATTGCGGCAAGCCATTGGCAGCCATGAGCCCGTGGCATCATTGCCGGACGCATTTTCAGCCAAAGGACCTATTTCATGTCTTCCACGACCTACGAAACCATTGAAACCCGCACCGAAGGCCCGGACAGCCGCAAGGTGGGTATCGTCACGCTGAACCGGCCCAAGCAACTCAATGCCCTGAACGACCAGCTCATGGACGAACTGGGCCGGGCGCTCAAGGCGTTTGATGCTGATGACACCGTCGGCTGCATCATCCTGACCGGCAGCGAAAAGGCCTTTGCCGCAGGCGCCGACATCGGCGCCATGGCCACCTACAGTTTTGCCGACGTTTACAACAACGATTACATCACCCGCAACTGGGAGCAAATCCACAGCATCCGCAAGCCGGTGATTGCTGCCGTCAGCGGCTTTGCGCTGGGCGGCGGCTGCGAGCTCGCAATGATGTGCGACTTCATCATTGCTGCCGACAACGCAAAGTTCGGCCAGCCTGAAATCAAGCTGGGCATCATTCCCGGTGCTGGCGGCACGCAGCGCCTGCCCCGTGCCGTGGGCAAGGCCAAAGCCATGGACATGACCCTGACGGGCCGCATGATGGATGCCCAGGAGGCAGAGCGTTCAGGCCTGGTCAGCCGTGTGGTGCCGCTGGAAAAGCTCATGGACGAAGCCCTGGGCGCCGCGCTGATGATCTGCAGCTACGGCCAGACCAGCGTCATGGCCGCCAAGGAAGCCCTCAACCGGGCATTTGAAAGCGGCCTCAGCGACGGCGTGATGTTCGAAAGGCGCCTGTTCCATTCGCTGTTTTCCACCGAAGACCAAAAAGAAGGCATGGACGCCTTCGTCAACAAACGAAAACCGGTTTTTAAACACAGGTGAGCCCCACCAGTAGGGGCCGCGGGTCCGGCTTCGCCGGCCCCAGGCGCCGCCCCCTTGAGGGGGGGAGCAGGCTACACGCAGTGAGCCTGGACGGGGGTGTTTTTATAGTTATAATCTTGGGTTCGGTCGTATAGCTCAGTTGGTTAGAGCGCAGCATTCATAATGCTGATGTCGGTGGTTCAAGTCCACCTACGACCACCAGGAATGCGTCAAAGCCTCAGAGGGTCCTTCCCCCTGAGGCTTTGTTCTTTGTTATTCTCCTATTTATTAACAGCCTCTGGACACATACCATGAACCGCTGCACTTCCCGCCTGGCCGCACTCCTGATGATGCTGGCTGCTTCTGCCGGCCTGATGAGCCTGCCAGCCCTGGCCCAGACCGATCCCGCCGAGGCTGTCAAACCCAACATCCGGAAATTCCCTCCCAAGGCCGTCCGCGGCGAAATGGTGGTGGTGACGCCGCCGGTGATCTCCATGGACGGCAAGCAGGACAGGCTGTCTGTGGGCGCACGCATACGCGACATCAACAACAATTTCGTGTTGTCCGGCGCACTCCTGAACCAGAAGCTGGTGGTGAACTACCTGCGCAGCAACACCGGCGAGGTCCATGAGGTCTGGATCCTCAACGCGGAAGAGGCCAAGGAAAAGCGGGCGGGCGGCACCGACACGGTGTTCAATTTCAACAGCGGCACCCCTGCCAAGACAGTGGACAACGGCAAGACGCCGTACGACCAGTTACCTGCCTACAAGCAGTAACGCCCACAGCCTCAAGCGAAATCAGCCTGACGCCCTTTAAACATGGGCGCAAGCAGCTATTAATTTAATAGCAATCGCCATCAGCCCGCGGACAAACCGCAAATCAGCCAGCATCATGAGCAAAAAAGTCTTCATTAAAACCTTCGGCTGCCAAATGAACGAGTACGACTCGGACAAGATGTCCGACGTGCTCCATGCTGCCGAAGGCTACGAGCCTACCCAGGACATGGAACAGGCCGACCTGATCCTGTTCAATACCTGCTCCGTGCGCGAAAAAGCCCAGGAGAAAGTCTTCAGCGACCTGGGCCGCGTCAAGCACCTGAAAGAAAAAGGCGTGCTGATCGGCGTCGGCGGCTGTGTAGCCAGCCAGGAAGGCGCGGCCATCATCCAGCGCGCACCTTATGTC
>NZ_JBFUCA010000438.1:0-3679 GCF_056405475.1 Polaromonas sp. P1_G4 | reverse complement strand
GCTGGATACCGCATGGGGGCCCCATGACCCGGCACCCGGTTTGCTCGCGGCTGGTGCCGCCCTGGATGTGCCGACCTTGGTTCATGCGTATTCGCAGGGAATTTTCCCCTGGTACAGCCTAGGCCAGCCCGTGCTCTGGTGGAGCCCTGACCCTCGCATGGTGCTGCAGACCCGGCACTTCAAGCTGCACCGGTCGCTGCGCAAAACGGTAGTTCGTTTTCAGGAACAGCATCGCTGCGAAATCAGATTCGACAGCGCCTTTGAGCGCGTCATCGACGCCTGCGCCAGCAAGCCCCGTTCCGGCCAACCCGGTACCTGGATAGTCCCTGACATGGTGCAGGCCTATAGCGCCCTTCACAAGGCAGGCCATGCGCACAGCGTGGAGACCTGGATCGACGGCGCGCTGGCAGGCGGCTTGTATTGTGTGAATCTGGGCCGCATGGTGTTTGGCGAATCGATGTTTGCACACCAGACCGATGCATCCAAAATCGCACTGGCGGCACTGGTGGCTTTTTGCCGTGAACAGCACATCACCATGATTGATTGCCAGCAAAATACCCATCACCTGGCGTCCCTGGGCGCGGGAGAAATCAGCCGGGCGGAATTTGTTGCCTACCTCGGACAAAGCGTGGGTAAAACGGGGCCCGACTGGCACTTTGAACCCGTATACTGGAATCAGATATTGACGACGGGAACGAAGGGAACCCTGGACCTACCGTGACACATCTCAAAGACCTGCCCCTGCAAACCTTGCAGTTCTACGCAACGGCGCCCTACCCGTGCAGTTATCTGCCGGGCAAGCAGGCCCGCTCGCAGGTTGCCACACCCAGCCACCTCATCCACAACGACGCCTATTCGGACCTTGTGACCAACGGCTTCCGGCGCAGCGGCATGTTTACCTACCGCCCCTACTGTGATGGGTGCCAGGCCTGCGTCCCGCTACGGGTGCCTGTTGGCAGCTTCAGCCCCAACAACAGCCAGCGCCGCGCCTGGAAGCGGCACCAGACGCTACAGGCCCGCATCCTCAAGCTTTGCTTCATGCCGGAGCATTACCAGCTCTACCTGCGTTACCAGAACGGCCGTCACGCAGGCGGCGGCATGGACCATGACAGCATTGACCAATACACCCAGTTCCTGCTGCAAAGCCGCGTGAATTCACGCCTGGTGGAGTTTCGCGAAAGCCTGCCTGACGGCGAGCCAGGCGCTCTGAAGATGGTGTCCATCCTTGATGTGCTGGAGGACGGCATTTCCGCGGTCTATACGTTTTACGAGCCGGATGGCCGCGCAAGCTACGGCAACTACAGCGTGCTGTGGCAGATCGAGCAGGCCCGGCGCCTCGATTTGCCCTATGTGTACCTGGGCTACTGGATCGCGGAAAGCCCAAAAATGAACTACAAGGCCGGATTCAGGCCCAACGAAGTGCTGGTCGACGGGCAGTGGGTGCTTTCCGCAGAGCCTGCGGCAGAAAATACAGGCAGGCCATCCGACAAGGCATAGGCATCGGCCCCACCAGGCGCATCATCCAGCGCATCAGGATTTCACAGGGTAAAATTTGCAGCAGAAAGCCTGCACATGAAAAAGCCCGATTCAGCCCTTCCCGCGACACCGACCGTTCAGGTCATAGAAAGGATGTTCACGCTGCTCGAAATCCTGGCGAACCGCGAAGAAGCGCTTTCGCTCAAGGAAATCAGCGAGAAGTCGGGGCTCCATCCCTCTACCGCACATCGCATCCTGAACGATCTGGCCACGGGCCGTTTTGTGGATCGCCCCGCAGCGGGCAGCTACCGGCTGGGCATGCGACTGCTGGAGCTGGGCAACCTCGTCAAGGCCCGCCTGGACGTCCGTGACGCTGCGCTGCTGCCCATGCGCGAACTGCACAAGCTCACGCAGCAGCCGGTCAACCTGAGCATGCGCCAGGGCGACGAAATCGTGTACGTGGAGCGCGCCTACAGTGAACGCTCCGGCATGCAGGTGGTGCGGGCCATCGGGGGCCGTGCGCCGCTGCATCTAACGTCTGTGGGCAAACTGTTCCTCGCGTTTGACGACCCGCAGCGCCTGCGCACCTACGCGACACGCACCGGCCTGCCGGGGCAGACACGCAACAGCATCACGCAGCTGCCAATTCTGGAGCGCGAGCTTTCCAAAGCACGCCAATACGGCATCGCGCGCGACAACGAAGAACTGGAGTTGGGAGTGCGCTGCATGGCTGCAGGTATTTACGATGACCAGAACCAGCTGGTAGCGGGCTTGTCGATTTCGGCCCCGGCTGACCGGCTGGACGAACACTGGCTGCCCAAGTTGCAGGCGACTGCGAATGAGATTTCAGCCGCGCTGGGTTACAAACCCAGGTAAAAGAGGCTACAGCCCAAACAGATTGGACGCGAGCAGCTATAAATAAGATAGCAGGTTGCGCACCTCGGGAAGGCTTAGCCGTTCACCTGCTTGATAGAGGTGCTGACATTCACCTTGGGTTCGGCCACCGGATTCGACTCCACCCAGCGGCGTACGCGCTCGGCATCACCCAGACGGCTCAGCTTGCCGGCGGAATCCAGAAACACCATGATCAGTTTGCGGCCCGCGATTTTGGTCTGCATGACCAGGCACTGGCCAGCTTCAGAGATGTAGCCGGTTTTTTGCAGGCCGATATCCCAGTCGGGGTTTTTCACCAGGCGATTTGTATTGTTGTACTGCAGCGTGCGGGTGCCGACTGCAACTTGATAACCCGTCGATGTGGAGAGCTCACGCAACATGGGGTCGCCATGTGCTGCGTTGACCAGCGTCGCCAGATCCTGCGCACTGGACTGGTTGCGGCTTGAAAGGCCGGTGGGCTCCACATAGCTGGTGTCCGTCATGCCCAGCATTTTTGCCTTGGCGTTCATCAGGTTGACAAACGTGCCCATGCCACCGGGATAGGTACGGCCCAGGGCGTGCGCTGCGCGGTTCTCGCTGGACATCAGGGCCAGGTGGAGCAGCTCACCACGCGTGAGCGTGGTGCCGACCTTCAGGCGTGAACTGCTGCCCTTTTCGGTGTCCACGTCGTCTTGCGTGATGGTGATGAGCTCATCCATGGGCAGCTTGGCGCCGCTGACGATGACGCCGGTCATCAATTTGGTGAGGGATGCGATCGGCAACACAGCGTGATCGTTTTTGCTGAACAGCACTTCACGTGTGTCCTGGTCGATCACCAGCGCGACGCTGGACTTCAGTTCAAGGGGATCTTGCGAACCGTGCAAACCGGCAATCTGACCGAAGGATGGTTTGGCCGGAATGGACACGCGGATGATGCTTCTGCGTTTTGTACCTGCAACAAAACGTACGCTCTTGCGTGTGGAAATAACTTTTTGGGAAACCGACGCCTTGGACGAGGCGTGCTGCTTTTTGACAATGGTTTTTTTGGCGGTTGCCGCATTCGCGGCTGGCACTGCAAAGGCGGCGATCAGGGCCATGAATCCAACGATTTTTAATGCGCGATTGAAAATCTGATGAGACATGGTGGTCTTGCCTGCGTGGGATTGCAATGAATGGGATGGCTGGAGTGTATACAAATAGAAAAAGTCACGCAATATCAAAAACTTGCGCGACTTTCCTAAAAACACACTCACTTTGTGACGTTTTTAACGGTCAAAGCCCCATTCGCACCCAGATTCAACGCTAAGTCATTGAATACAAAGGATTTTAT
>NZ_JBFUCA010000437.1:0-3685 GCF_056405475.1 Polaromonas sp. P1_G4 | reverse complement strand
CATTCCGGCCATCCATGGCGTGGGAAAAAGCCGCATTTATTTTGTGGATCGTTACGACAAGTTTTCGATCTATGACGTGGACTTTGTGCCGATTCCCACGGTGGAGCAGCATCCGCCAGCGGTTGCGGGGCTGCACTTCTTTGGCGTCGTGCAATACATCGGCAATGACCGTACTGAAGACTGGGCCGAGTTTTACCGCGAGCTGTTTGGCTTTACCGACCTGCCCGACGAACAGCGCTTCGGCATCCTGCCCAAGGGACGCATCCTTCGCAGTCCTTGCCCGCCTTCGTCGCGCTTTTACCTTCAGCTGATCGAGCCTGAAGCCAGCGTGCTCGACGTGGAAGGGGACGAAAGCCTGCAGCGCATTGGCCTGGGCAGCGCAGACGTGCTGGCCACTGTCGGCGAGTTGCGCAAGYGCGGCGTGGAATTCCTCGAGTCACCCGGGGTCCATACCGAGGACCGCGGCGCGCTGACCAAGAGCTGGATGGGCAGCGTGAGTTTTGAGCTGGTCCATGACGTACGCTAAACAGGCGCCAGGCATGAGCCACTACAGCGGCAACATCGACGATTTCGGGATGGACACCATCTCGCTGGCAGGTCCGCTGGAGGCCAAGCTCAAAGCCGTGCGCGAGGCTGGCTTTACGCAGATCATGCTCGCTGCCAAAGACCTGGTAGGCCATCCAGACGGCATGGAAGCCGCCGTCGCTGCGGTGCGTGCAAGCGGTTTGCGCGTCACCGGGTTCCAGGTGTTGCGTGATTTTGAGGGGCTGTCCGGGCACCTGCACGACTACAAGATGGACATCGCCAAATCGATGCTGGAAATGTGCCATGCGCTGGGCTGCCGCCTGCTGTTGATCTGTTCGTCAACCTCGGTGCACGCCACGGGTGAAACCCAGGCGCTGGTCAGGGACTTGCGCAAGCTGGCCATGCTGGCGATTCCGATGAATATCAAGATCGCCTACGAAGCCTTGTCGTGGGGCCGCACCGTCAATGAGTTCCCGCAGGCCTGGGACATTATTTGTGAAGCCGACATGCCCAACCTGGGTTTGGGCTTTGACTCTTTTCACATGTTTGCGACCAAGACCTCGCTGGACGAGCTCGACATACTGGATCCGGACAAAATTTTTCTGGTGCAGCTGGCTGACTTCATGTGGACGGAAATCAAGTCGGTCGAAGAGCGCATTGCCACCGCCCGGCATTTCCGCGTGTTTCCAGGCGAGGGCGTGCACAGCGAAGCGCTGGCCACGCTGGTCACCAAGCTGCATGGCCTGGGCTACCGCGGCGATTACAGCTTTGAAGTGTTCAACGACGACTACCAGCAAATGCCTTTGCCGACGGTGGCCCAGCGCGCATGGCGCTCGGCCCTGTGGCTGGGGGAGGATGTGCTGCGCCGTTCCGTGCCGCTGCCTAACCAGATCCGCCTGAAAAAATGAAACCCCCGCGTTCGTCACTTCGTGCCTGCGGCGCGCTGCCCCTTTCCTTTGTGTATGAGGCGCGGTTTTCCTTGGGGCGACCCGGTGGAAAACCATCAGTCATTGTTTTTTGAGAGTGCACGGCATGAGCAGTATTTTTGAAGGTTTTTTGTCCACGCCGGAAATTCTGGAGGCCTTCAGCGAGCGTAACTTTCTGGATGCCATGTTGCGCTTTGAGGCTTCGCTGGCGAGAGCGCAGGCCAGCGCCGGCCTGATCCCCGAGGCCGCCGCGCAATCCATCATCGGCACCTGCAAGATCGAATTGTTTGATGTGGCCAAGATCGTTCGCGAAAGCGGGCGCGCGGGCAGCATTGCCATTCCGCTGGTCAAGGCCCTGAAGGAAACCGTGGGCCTCTTCAACAAGGAGGCCGCCGGTTTTGTCCATTTCGGCTCGACCTCCCAGGACGTGATCGACACCGCGCTGGCGCTGGTGACCCGCAATGCGTTGGACCTGATTGAGGCCGACATCCGCAAGGCAGTGGCGGCGTTGCTGGTGCTGGCCCGCCGCCATGCCGCCGACCCCGTGCTGGCTCGCACGCTGATGCAGCCGGCATCCGTCACCAGCTTTGGTTTCAAGTGCTCGGGTTGGGCTGCGCCGCTGGCGCGCAGCCTGCAGCGCCTGCAAGTGGCTGGCCACAATGCGCTGGCCGTGCAACTGGGCGGGGCCGTCGGAACACTGGCGCAGATGAACGGCAAGGGCCCACAAATCATGGCGCATATGGCGGCCGACCTGAAGCTCAAACCTTCTGCATTTGCGTGGCACACCCAGCGCGATGAGTGGGTGGCGCTGGGTTGCGAACTGGGCCTGCTGGTGGGCAGCCTTGGGAAGATCGCCAAAGACATCTCCTTGATGGGGCAGTACGAAGTGGGCGAACTGGCAGAGCCGACCGAGCCGGGGCGCGGCGGTTCATCCGCCATGCCGCACAAGCGCAATCCGGTCGCCTGCATGGTGGCACTGGCTGCAGCGCAGCGCGCGCCGCAGCGCGTGGCCGCCCTGTTGGCCGCCATGGCGCAGGAGCATGAGCGCGCCCTGGGGAACTGGCAGGCCGAATTGGCCGAATGGCCGGGGCTGCTGATGTCGGCGCACGGATCCGTCCGCGCCATGGCCCAGGCCCTGCCTGGCCTGCAGGTGGACACCCAGCGCATGAGCGCCAACCTGGATGCGTTGCGTTCCGTGCTGCCCGCCGATGCCGCCGACGAATGGTTTAACCCGGCGCTGGCGCGGCACGCGTCAACACTCGCGCATGCGCAGGCCGACGCTGTTGAAGCACTGGTGGGGCAAACGCACACTGACAGCCATCGCACCAAGACCGCAAAAAGGTAAAACCATGAACGACCATGACAAGGGAATGATCAACCGCCGGCGCGTGCTCGGTGATGCCTGGGTGGACCGTTCCATCGCCAAAAGCAATGCCTTCAACGGCGAGTTCCAGAACTTGATCACGCGCTATGCGTGGAATGAGGTCTGGGGCCGGCCGGCGTTGGGGGACAAGACGCGACGTCTGATGGTCCTGTCGACCATGATTGCGCTCAAGGCGTATGAAGAATTTGCCATGCATGTCCGGGCCGCGCTCGACGGCCCGCCGGAGTCGCGGCTCACGCCGGACGATATCAAGGAAGTAATTCTGCAGGCCGCCATTTACTGTGGTGTTCCCGCCGCCAACCATGCGTTCTCTGTGGCGGGCGAGATCCTTCGCGAAAAAGGCCTGCTCGCTGACTGACAGGGCGTGYATTTGCGGGCTTCCAAGCAACTCATCATCATTAAAAGAAGTATGAAAAAACCTCACCTGCATTGCATCAGTGAAGGCCAGGGGCCTGTTGTGGTGCTCAGCCATGCATTGGGCTGTGACCTCACGATGTGGGACGGCGTGACGGCCGTCCTGAAGAACCGCTACACCGTGCTGCGCCATGACCACCGCGGCCATGGCCAATCGGAAGCGGTGCCCGGCCCTTACACACTCGACCTGTTGGCCGATGATGTGGCGGGCCTGATCAAGGAGCAGGGTGGCGCCCCAGTGCATTTTGTCGGGCTCAGCATGGGCGGCATGACGGCGCAGGCGCTGGCGGCGCGGCATCCGCAGCTGCTCAAAAGCATCGTCATTGCCAACGCCGCCCTGTTTTACGACGACGCGGCGCGCGCCATGTGGCAGGCGCGCGTTCACACCGTACAGGCCCAGGGCGTGGCGGCGATATCAGACGGTGCGATGCAGCGC
>NZ_JBFUCA010000436.1:0-3747 GCF_056405475.1 Polaromonas sp. P1_G4 | reverse complement strand
GTGTTACCCTGCGCGCAGTCTTTCACAATTGCAGCGGCATGCCTGGCATACCGTTGCGCGAACCCATAGCCAATGCCTGCCATGAACGAAATCCCCACTTCTACCTCCACCTGTGACGTACTGATTGTGGGCGGCGGTCCGGCCGGCTCCACCATTGCAGCCTTGCTGGCCGCCCAGGGGCGCGACGTGGTGCTGCTCGAAAAAGCGCACCACCCGCGGTTCCACATCGGTGAATCGCTGCTTCCGGCCAATGTCGAGCTTTTCGAACGCCTGGGGGTGCGCGACCAGGTTGACCGCATCGGCATGCCCAAATGGGGCATTGAGTTTGTTTCGCCCGAACACGCGCACTGCAGCTACATCGAATTCGCCGATGCCTGGGACAAGTCCATGCCTTCGGCCTGGCAGGTGCGGCGCTCTGAACTGGACGAACTGCTGTTTCGCAACGCGGCGACGCGTGGGGCAAAAACGCTCGAAGGCTGCACCGTGCGCGATGTGGTGTTTGACGCGGAAGGCGCCACCGTGCAGGCGGAGCTGGACGACGGCGCGAAGCGCAGCTGGCGGGCCCGTTTTGTGGTGGACGCTTCCGGACGCGACACGCTGCTGGCGAACAAGCTGCGCTCCAAAGCCAAGAGCAAGGAACACAACAGCACGGCGCTGTTTGGCCATTTCACGAATGTCGAGCGGCTGCAAGGCAAGCGCGAAGGCAACATCAGCATCTGCTGGTTTCCCCACGGCTGGTTCTGGTTTATTCCGCTGGCCGACGGCACCACCAGCGTTGGCGCGGTGTGCTGGCCGTATTACCTGAAGTCGCGCGAAAAGCCGCTGCGCGAGTTCTTCATGGACACCATCGCCCTGGCCCCGGAGCTGAAACGGCGCCTTGCCAATGCCACGCTGGTCGATGACGCGGTGCACGCCACCGGTAATTTTTCGTACAGCAGCACCCATGCCACCGGCGACCGCTACCTGATGCTGGGCGATGCATTCACCTTCATCGACCCGATGTTCTCTTCAGGCGTTTACCTCGCAATGCACAGCGCTTTTGACGGCGCCGAGCTGGTGGCCACTGCGCTTGACCAACCGGCCGACCTGCCCGCTGTGCGCAAAAGCTTCGAAGCCATGATGCGCAAGGGCCCCAGGGAGTATTCGTGGTTCATCTACCGCGTGACCAACCCGACCATCCGGCACATGTTCATGCACCCGGCCAATCCGCTGCGCGTCAAGGAAGCCCTGCTGTCGCTGCTGGCCGGCGACATTTTCGGCAAGACGCCTTTCTGGGGCCGGCTGCGCATGTTCAAGGCGATCTATTACGGTATTTCGCTGGCGAATTTCCGCCGTACCTGGGACGGCTGGAAGCGCCACCGCATGGCCATCCGCGACGYGGGAGCGCTCAAGGGTGAGACCATCCTGAAGACGGACGCGAGCTAGAGCCCCCACGGTCGCTCACTGCGTGTAGCCCCGAGGCCTTGCAGGCCGCGGCCCCGGCTGGTGAAGAGAAATCTGCCTCCGGCGTACGGGGAGTATCCCGGCACCGTGCTGGTACCGTTGATCTTTCTACAATGGGGGATGTTCCCAGAAGTCCCCAGCTCCCCTCTCCTGCAAAACCTCAATCCGGAGCAACTCGCAGCGGTCACGCTGCCCAATACGCATGCGCTGATTCTGGCCGGCGCCGGGTCCGGCAAGACCCGGGTGCTGACGACACGCATCGCCTGGCTGCTGCAAACCAGCCAGGTGTCGCCCGGCGGCATTCTGGCTGTCACCTTCACCAATAAAGCCGCCAAGGAAATGATGGCGCGCCTGTCGGCCATGCTGCCGGTGAATGTGCGCGGCATGTGGATAGGCACCTTCCACGGTTTGTGCAACCGCTTTTTGCGCGCCCACTACAAGCTGGCCAACTTGCCGCAGAGTTTTCAGATTCTCGATACGCAGGACCAGCTCTCGGCCATCAAGCGCCTGTGCAAGCAGCACAACGTTGACGACGAACGTTTTCCGCCCAAACAGCTGATGTGGTTTATTGCCGGCAACAAAGAAGACGGCCTGCGCGCCAAAGACGTGCAGGTGCGCGACGAAGAAGGCCGCAAGAAGGTCGAAATTTATGCGCTGTATGAAGAGCAGTGCCAGCGCGAAGGCGTGGTCGATTTCGGCGAGCTCATGCTGCGCAGCTACGAACTGCTGCGTGACAACGTCCCCGTGCGTGAGCACTATCAGCGGCGTTTTCGCCACATTCTGATCGACGAATTCCAGGACACCAACAAGCTGCAGTACGCCTGGATCAAGATGCTGGCAGGGCAAGGGCCCGATGCGGCCCAGGGCACGGACGCCATGCCCGGTGGCTCGGTGGTGGCCGTGGGCGACGACGACCAGAGCATTTACGCTTTTCGTGGCGCACGCGTGGGCAACATGGCTGACTTTGTGCGCGAGTTCGATGTCAAGCACCAGATCAAGCTCGAGCGCAACTACCGCAGCTTCGGCAATATTCTGGATTCAGCCAACGAGCTGATCAGCCACAACAGCAAGCGCCTGGGCAAGAACCTGCGCACCGAAGCGGGGCCGGGCGAACCGGTGCGTGTGTATGAATCCACCAGCGATTTTGCCGAGGCCCAGTGGTTTGTAGATGAAGTGAAGCAACTGGTGCGTGACGGCACCGAGCGCAAGGAGATCGCGCTGCTTTACCGCAGCAATGCGCAAAGCCGGGTGATGGAAACCGCGCTTTTCAATGCCGGGGTGCCTTACCGCGTCTATGGCGGCCTGCGCTTTTTCGAGCGCGCTGAAATCAAGCATGCGCTGGCTTACCTGCGCTTGCTGGAGAACCCGCACGACGACACCAGCTTCATGCGTGTCGTCAATTTTCCGCCGCGCGGGATTGGCGCGCGCAGCATTGAGCAGCTGCAGGATATTTCGCGCGCGGCCGGCTGTTCGCTGTACGACGGCGTGAGTGCCGTGCCGGGCAAGGCAGGCGCGAACCTCGGCGCCTTTGCCGCCAAGATCCAGGTGCTGAGCGAGCAGACCACGGGGCTGACGCTGCGGGAGATTATCGAGCTGGTGCTGCAGCACAGCGGCCTGGAAGAACACTACAAGACCGAAAAGGAAGGCCAGGACCGGCTGGAGAATCTGGCCGAACTGGTCAATGCCGCCGAGTCTTTCGTCAGCCAGGAAGGCTTTGGCCGTGATGCCGTTGCGCTGCCGGTCGATGAACTGGGCGGGCGGCTCACGCAGTCGCCGGCCAGCCAGGGGCTGGATGCGTCCGCGCCGCTCGTCAGCGAGCCTTTGCCCGAGGCCCTGGCGCCCGACACGGAAACCGGTGAAACGCTGTCTCCGCTGGCGGCCTTTCTCACGCACGCCGCGCTGGAGTCGGGCGACAACCAGGCCCAGGCCGGACAGGATGCGGTGCAGCTCATGACCGTGCATTCGTCCAAAGGGCTGGAGTTTGACTGCGTGTTCATCACCGGCCTGGAAGACGGCATCTTCCCGCACGAGAACTCCATGAGCGACCGTGACGGTCTGGAGGAAGAACGCCGCCTGATGTATGTCGCGATCACGCGCGCGCGCAAGCGCCTGTACCTCAGTCATTCGCAAACCCGCATGCTGCATGGTCAGACGCGCTACAACCTCAAGAGCCGGTTTTTTGACGAGTTGCCGGAAGCCGCCCTCAAGTGGATCACGCCGAAGAATCCCGGTTTTGCGTCGGGAATGGGTTCCGGCGGATGGCCTGGTGCTAGCAATTCAGGAGCTGGTGGCGCACGTGGAGAT
>NZ_JBFUCA010000435.1:0-3748 GCF_056405475.1 Polaromonas sp. P1_G4 | reverse complement strand
TCCTTCCACGTCCGCATGGCGCTCAATCACGCCCTTCAGCGCGGGAATGGCCGGCACTATAAATTTGATAGCTGGTTGCGCATGTTGAATAAGGGCTGCAGCCTTAAAGAATCGTTGCGCGAGGTACTGGATTTCGGATTTCCGGCTACCGGGAAGAATGGCCACCACGGTGTCTTCATCCTGCAAACCCAGCTTGCGCCGGGCCGCTGCGCGGTCAGGCTGCAGGGGAATGACATTGGCCAGCGGGTGCCCCACATAGGTCGCGGCAATGCCATGAGCAGCCAGCAGCGCAGGCTCAAAAGGAAAGATGCACAGCACGTGGTCCACACTGCGCCGTATCTTTTCAACACGGTCGGCACGCCAGGCCCAGATGGCGGGGCTGACAAAATGCACGGTCTTGATGCCTTGGACCTTGAGCGCCGCCTCCAGGTCAAGATTGAAGTCGGGTGCATCAATGCCAAGGAAAAGGTCTGGGCGCTGATCCAGCAGGCGTTGCTTCAGTTGTTCGCGTATGCCGACGATCTCGCGGTAATGCCGCAATACCTCAACATACCYGCGTACCGCCAGCTTTTCACTGGGCCACCAGGCGTTAAAACCGCGGCTTGCCATCTGTGAGCCGCCGATACCGTTTGACGTCAGTGCCGGCCAGCGGGCCTTGAAACCATCGAGCAGCAGGCCGGCGAGCAAATCTCCAGAGGTTTCGCCCGCGACCATCGCCACGCAAGGGGAACGGGCTCTCAGGGAGTCCGCAACGGGGAGGCCTGCCTCTCTACGGGCTGGCAGAGGGCTTGGCTCCATCAACGACATAGGTCTTACCGGACAATGCCGCGCTGCGGCGAGGTTTGTTCCAGAAATGAAAGCATCATCTGCACATCAGGCGCGGCATCTGGGTACTTTTCCGTCAGAGCGGCAATGCGCTCGCGCGATACATCCAGGGTCAGGTCGTCACGGTACAGCGCTTTGTGCATGGCCTTGACAGCGGAAATTCGCTCCGGTGAAAAGCCCCGTCGCCGCAGCCCTTCAAAATTCATGGAGCGCGCCTCGGCCGGTTGTCCCTGCGCCATGACAAAAGGCGGTAAATCGGCAAACAGCAGCGAGCACATGGCGGTGAAGCTGTGGGCACCGATTTTCACGAACTGGTGCGCGACGGTGAAGCCGCCCAGAATCACCCAGTCGCCGACATGCACATGGCCACCCAGTTGGGTGTTGTTGGCAAAAATGGTGTTGTTGCCCACCACGCAGTCGTGCGCCAGATGCACATAGGCCATGAGCCAGTTGTCATCCCCCACACGGGTCACGCCAGTGTCGCCCGGCGAGCCGATGTTGAAGGTGCAGAACTCGCGAATGGTGTTGCGGTGGCCGATCACCAGTTCACAAGGTTCACCCGCATACTTTTTATCCTGCGGAATTGCACCCAGTGAATTGAACTGGAAAATCCGGTTGTCACGGCCTATGGTGGTGTGTCCTTCGATCACGCAGTGGGCGCCCACGGTGGTGCCGGCACCAATCTTCACGTGCGGACCAATGACCGTATAGGGACCGACGCTCACCGACTCATGGAGCTGGGCTTGCGGATCAATAAGTGCAGTGGAATGTATAGCCGTCATGACGAAATCAACTGTTCAGCGAATAGGTCGGCCAAAAGCCGTATGGGCAAGTCCCCCTTCACACCGGGGCCGCGGGACTGGCTCCGCCAGACCGCAGGCGCAGCAGCCCTCTCGGGGGGCAGCGAATTACGCGAAGCGAAAAGCGTGGGGCCCATTCACGCGATCGTGCGCATGGTGCACATCAATTCGGCTTCACAGGCAATGGTCTCACCTACCCTGGTGACCCCTTTAAATTTAAAAATGCCGGCCTTCATGCGGTCCAGTGTGACGTCCATGATCAGCTGGTCGCCAGGTTCAACGGGGYGCTTGAAGCGTGCACCGTCGATGCCGGCGAAGTAATAGACCGTCTTGTCGTCGGGCGTGACGCCCAGCGTCGCAAAGGCCAGCAGCGCGGCCGCCTGCGCCATGGCTTCCAGTATCAATACCCCCGGCATCACCGGGTGATGGGGAAAGTGCCCCATAAAAAAGGGCTCGTTGATCGTGACGTTTTTGAGCGCCTTGATGCGTTTGCCTTTTTCGATTTCCAGCACCCGGTCCACCAGCAGGATGGGATAACGATGCGGCAGCTGTTTGAGAATTTGGTGGATATCCATCATGATTTTTCTTGAGTGTGTCCTGAGTGCAGGATGGCTTTTTCGACCTCCCTGAGACGCTCACGAAGCGTATGAAGCTGCTTGAGCGTAGCGGCATTTTTTTCCCAGACAGCATTGTCGTCGATGGGAAAGAGCCCGGTGTAATGCCCGGGCTTCAAAATGGATCGGGTTACCACCGATGCAGCCGAGACATGCACACCATCGGCGAGCGTCAGGTGGCCCAGCACAATGGCGCCGCCCCCCACCGTGCAATGCGCACCAATCGTGGCGCTGCCCGCGACGCCGGCACAGCCGGCCATGGCGGTATGTTTGCCAACCCGGACGTTGTGGCCGATCTGGACCAGGTTATCGAGCTTCACACCGTCTTCCAGCACCGTATCCTGCAGCGCACCGCGGTCAATGCAGGTGTTGGCACCGATCTCGACATCATTGCCGATCTGCACACCACCAAGTTGCTCGATCTTCACCCACTGTCCCTGGTGCGACGCAAAGCCAAAACCGTCAGCGCCGATCACCGCGCCGGAGTGCACGATACAGCGCTCCCCCACGCGGCAGCCGTCGGCCACGGTCACGCGCGCCGACAACCGGGTGTTCGCACCGATTTGCACATGCCGCCCGACGACGCAATGCTCCGCAATCCGCGCATCCGTGCCAATCACCGCGCCTTGGCCAATGCAGGCAAATGCACCGATCGAAACGCCGGACGCCACAGTGGCAGAGGGATCGATATAGGCACTGGGATGAATGTGCGGAACCACCTGCGGGGAATGCCACCGCTTCCAGAGTTGGGTGACCAACGCAAAAGCGTGGTAGGGATCGTCTGTCACGATGCAGGCGCCACGCTTGACTGCGGCCTCGCGCGCGGCGGGCGCCACAATGACGCAGACAGCCTCGGACTGCGCGAGCTTGGACAAGTATTTGGGGTGGCTGAGGAAACTCAGGTCCGCGGGACCGGCAGCCTCCAACGTAGAGAGCCGCTCTATCTGCAGGCCGGGGTCGCCGACCAGTTCGACCTGTACTGCACCGGCTAGGGATTCAACGATATCGGCAAGACGGAGTGTCACACTGCGCCTGCCATTTTCACGATGGTGATCGTGGTGAACACCCCGCAATCAACGGGCAGCGTTCAACGCCTTGATCACCTTGTCGGTGATGTCATGCTTGGGATTGACATAGACCGATTCCTGGAGAATCAGGTCGTACTTTTCCGTCTCAGCCAGCGTCTTCACAACCTTGTTCGCACGTTCGATGACCTGCTGGAGTTCTTCATTCTTGCGGGTGTTCAGGTCTTCCTGGAATTCACGGCGCTTGCGCTGGAAGTCCCGATCCTGGTCAACAAGCTGCTTTTGCCGTGAAACGCGCTGACTCTCCGCGAGCGTCGGGGCTTCACGCTCAAATTTGTCGGAGAGTGTTTTCAGCTGGGTCGCCAGATCGTTCAGCTCTTTTTCACGCTTGCTGAATTCCTGCTCAAGTTTGGTCTGGGCGGCTTTCGCGGAATTGGCTTCCCGGAAAATCCGGTCCAGATTGACAATCCCGACTTTGAACTCC
>NZ_JBFUCA010000434.1:0-3751 GCF_056405475.1 Polaromonas sp. P1_G4 | reverse complement strand
GGGCGTTCAGTGCCGCTGGCCGCGGTATGGATTAACTATGTTGATAACTTGTGGGTAAGTTGTGTGGCTTCAAGGGCTTCAACAATGTTTTCAAGGTTTTTTAAGAGTTTTTTACTTGGGAGCTGCCACCGTGACCAAKGCGGGGCGCAGCACGCGCTCGGCGATCAGGTAGCCYTTTTGCAGCACGKTSACCACGGTGTTGGCTTCCTGSTCGGCCGGCACCATGCTGATCGCCTGGTGTTGGGTCGGGTCGAATTTGGTGCCGGGCGCGGGGTCGATGGCGACTACCTTGTTGCGCTCGAGCGCACTTTTCAGCTGCTTGAGTGTGGCCTCGGCGCCTTCGCGGATCTGCTCCGGCGTAACGTCCTTGATGGCCAGGCCGGCTTCCAGGCTGTCTGCCACGGGCAGCAGGCTTTCGGCAAAGCTTTCCAGTGCGTATTTGCGGGCCTTGGCGACTTCTTCGTCCGCGCGGCGGCGGGCGTTTTCGGTCTCGGCCTTGGCGCGCAGGTAGCTGTCGGCCAGCTCGGTGTTCTTGGCCTGCAGCGTCGCGACTTCGGCTTGTGCGACGGTCAGCGCATCAAACTCGTTGGCGGCCTGCGCCGCTTCCAGTTCTTCAGGACTGGGCTCACCGCTAAGTGGTTGATTTTGTTCGGGTTGTGTATTGTCAGACATGCTCGAAAACAGGGTTGAAGCTGGTAATGTTTCCAGCTGGGGATGGCAAAGCCCTTTTCAAGACAGGGGCTTCGTTTTTGGTCCAGATAGTTTGGCTGCGGGTGCGCGGCCTGAGGGGTCCAGCACGGTTGGGGCCCTGCCGTTCCTGTGCGGACCGGTGTGCCCCAGCCGCAGAAACTGGTTCGTGGCCTGAATTGTAGTGGCTGGCCACCCGTTCCCCGGCCGGTGAGGCAGGTTCTGGCAGTCCATGGGATGGTGCCGGGTGCAGGCCTGATGCTATGTTATTGATAGCTATCGGCGCGCATTCCTATTGGGATGAAAGGCTAAAACGTCGAAATTTCAGGTGGAGACGGCAAAAACCGCTTCAAGGCGTGGCCGGTTTCTGCATGCGCATCATGAGTTCGCGCTTGTTGTCACGGCTGCGGTGGGCATGTTCGCGCATCAGGGCTTCGGCACGCGCCCCTTCACCGGCCTGCAGTGCGGCCAGCACGTCTTCGTGGTCGGTTTGTGCGCGCTGAATGAACCCGTATTCGAGCAGGGGCAGGGCGCCGTTCAGGCTGAGCGCCCCGGCGCCGGCCATCGGCGTTTTGCTGACATGGGCCAGTGCGGAGGTCAATGTGCTGTTGCCGGCGGCGTGCGCCAAGGCACTATGAAAGCGGGCGTTCGTGGGGACCCAGCGGGCTGCGTCAATCACATGGCCGGCGGCCCGTGCCTGCTCCAGCAGCAGGCGGCCGTCCTCGATGCAGGCCTGCAGGGCCTCCCGGGTTTCGGGCGTGATGCCGCGCTCGGCGGCCTGCCTGGCTGCCATGCCTTCCAGCACGCCCCGCACGTCGACTGCATTGGCAATTTCGTCAACGCTGAATTGCCTGACGCGAAAGCCGCGTGTCGGCAGGCGTTCCAGCAAGCCTTCCTTTTCCAGCTCACCGAGCGCAATACGGATCGGTGTGCGCGAAACCGCCAATTGGGCGGACAGCTCAAGCTCCACCATGCGTTCGCCCGGGGCCGCCTGGCCGCTGAGGATTCTTTGCCTCAATGTCTGCGTGGTGTATTCAATCTGGGAAGACATAAGCTGTAACGGTTGATAGTGGTTGGCTGAGTGGAAGGATTATTGCATGCAGTATCTGGGTTTATTAGGGTTAATCTGGTTAATGAAGTCACTATTGCGTGCAATAAAATAAGATGACTAAGTATTTCGCGCTGGATGGCGCATGAACCATCAACCTGCCACCAGCGTTGTGGCCGATACCACCCCCAGGAGACACCATGGATCTACTTCGCCTCCATTCCTTGCGACGGCTTGCCCGCACCGCAACGCGGCTGGCAGCGGCTTGTGCTGCATCGTTGGTGCTTGCCTTCACTGGCTTGTCCGTCGCGCACGCCCAGCCGGCTGCAAGTTATCCCAGCAAGCCCATCAAGCTGATCGTTCCTTTTCCTGCGGGTGGTGGCGGTGACACACTGGCCCGGCTGGTCATGCAGCGTGCCACCAGGGAATTGGGTCAACCTGTCGTGGTCGAAAACCTGGGCGGCGCCGGCGGAAACGTGGGCAGTGCAACAGCGGCCAAGGCGCCGGCCGATGGCTACACCCTGCTGTACGGCACCAACGGCACACATGCCATCAACCATGCGATCTACAGGTCACCCGGCTTCAACCCGTCTCGCGACTTCGAGCCCGTGACCCAGCTCACACGCATCGCCGCCATGGTGGTAGTGCGGCCCACGCTGCAAGTCAACTCCATGGCGGAACTCACCAAGCTGCTCAAGGCCAATCCGGGGAAATACACCTTTGGCTCCGCCGGCAACGGCACCACGTCCCACCTGGCCGGAGAAATCTACAAATCGCGCGCGGGCCTGGCTGTGGTGCACAGACCTTACCGCGGCGGCGCACAGGCCATGACGGACCTGGTCGGCGGGCAGGTCGACATGATGATCGAGGTCATGCCGAATGCCGCACCGCAGGCGAAAAGCGGACGTGTCAAACCATTGGCGGTAACGACAGCCACGCGCGTGGCGGGCTGGCCGGATTTACCCACCATCGCGGAGTCGGGCTTGCCCGGATTTGATGTCAGCGCATGGGACGCGATTTTTGTTCCCGCCGGAACGCCCAGGCCCATCGTCAATCGCCTGAACGAAGCGATCCACAAAGCCCTGGCGGATCCGGAGTTGCGCGCGCAGCTGCAGTCGCGTGGTGCCGAGGTGGCGCCGGGCACCCCCGAGGAACTGGCCAGGCATATTGCTGCCAGCATGACTTTGTGGGGTGACGCGGTGAAGCGTTCCGGCGCTGCAGTGGATTAGGGCGCCGGGAAGTGCATGGATGAATACCTGATGAATGCCTGTTGATCGGTAAAACAGCGCAACAAAAAAGCGACCCTGAAGGTCGCTTTTTTTCGGGCCAGGCTGGCCAGGTAATTTACTTTTTCTTGGTCTGGCTGACGGCCCACTTGCCGGCAAATGCCTGCAGGTCGTTCAAGCGCTTGAGCAGGTCGGCGCCCAGTGTGGTGACCGTGTAGCCGTCGCTGCCATGGCCAAGCAGGCCGGCTGCGCGCAATTCCTTGATGCGGGTATTGAGGGTGTTGGGTGTGATGCTGCCGATGCTGTCTTGAAGGAGGCGGAATGTCTGGGGATGGCCGTCTTTCAGGGCCCACAGCACGCGCAGTGCGTAGCGTGCTTCCAGCAGTTCAAGCAATTGGCCTACCGCTGCATTTTCTTTGGCACTCATCAGGTTATCTCCTCGGGTCACAGTTTGGTCACAGGGGGTTGTTAAGCAGAAAGCTTCGAAAGCTTGGGGCCAAATATAACGCAAATTGCTGACTGCTACGAGTTTTATAGCTGCCCACGCCCGCTGCCGTTGGACTACAGCCTGAAACTCTCTTGGAAAACCCTGATGCGCCGGATGTGGCAATGGGCTTAAGAACGCATCGGGTAAGCCCAGGCGCATCATTTCTACCTACATCACCGGGATCCGTGTTGCCGGATGAAGTGCTACAGCGCTGCCTGTTCTGGATGATTCCATGATCACTTCAATCACTTGTTGCACGCCAAGTGCAGAGCGCCCCGTTACGGTGGGTGCACGTCCATTCTG
>NZ_JBFUCA010000433.1:0-3753 GCF_056405475.1 Polaromonas sp. P1_G4 | reverse complement strand
GCTCCAAGCCTGCCTGCGCAGGCTTGGACGGGCGACAGAGGCGAAGCGTCTCGCGAGCCGCGGCCTGCAAGGCCTCGGGAGCTACACGCAGTGAGCGACCGTGGGGGCTAACCACTTGACAGGCTTGATAAGATTGAAACAACCCCGGCCGCAGGCATTGGATGCCGCGCCCGGGGTTTGTCGTCTGTGGTGTAACCTCTGCGGATAATTTTGAGTGATTTCGGGCCTTAGCCCAATAAATACGAGCGCAAGCAGCTATGACTTTGATAGCAATCCTGGTGGGGACCCTGGCTGCAGGCATTGGCAGCGTGTGGCTGGCGGCTCTGCTCAGCTTTGGTGTGCTGGCCCGCTACACCCAGCACATGCTCAGCCTGGCGGCCGGCGCGCTATTGGCCACGGCCTTCATGCATTTGCTGCCCGAGGCTTTTGAAAGCCAGGCCGGGGCCAAGGAACTGTTTGCCACCTTGCTGGTCGGGCTGGTGTTCTTTTTCCTGCTCGACAAGGCCGAACTCTGGCATCACGGCCATGAGCACCATGGCGGCGAGCACCATGGCCCCGAGGCTGCGGCGCATGCACACCATGACCATACGGAGCACGTCCATGCCGCGCACAGCCACCACGGCCACCACGGCCATACGCATGGCGAAGCCAAAAGCGGCAGCTGGGCTGTGCTGGCCGGCGACAGCGTGCACGCTTTCGGCGACGGCATCCTGATTGCGTCGGCCTTCATGGCCGATTTGCGGCTGGGCGTGGTCGCCGCGCTGGCGGTGCTGGTGCATGAGGTGCCTCACCACATGGGCGACCTGGTGGTCCTGCGCCAGACCTCCAACAACCGCCGCGCCGCCTTCATCAAGGTGTCGCTGGCCGGTGCCGTCACCGCGCTGGGCGGCGTGGTCGGCTATGCGCTGGTTGACCAGCTATATGACTACCTGCCGTTTTTCCTGATCATGGCGTCCAGCAGTTTTATCTATGTCGCGCTGGCCGACCTGATTCCCCAGTTGCAAAAACGCGTCACCGCCCGGGAAACCATGGCGCAAATTGCCTGGCTGGGTATCGGCATCGGGCTGGTCACGCTGATCAGCGGGATGGCGCACCACCACTGAGCGGCAAGGCGCAGCTGCGGTTGCGGCTGCTGTCAGACGGCGCCTGACAAGTACAAGGCCTGGCGACCTATAGGCGGGTTTCGGGCGGAGCGGGAAGATAAGGGCAAGCATCCTTTTGATGCTCCGTTGCGTTGTGCAAACACTGTGCAAAAGGCAGGCCCGCCATGAACTTCCATTCAGACTCCACCACGGTTTCCAGCGCCTTCCGCCCGTCGGCCTACGATGTCAGCGGCGAGTTGGCTCAAGACGCGCCGCCGCGCAAGCCGCGGAGTTTTCACCGCCCGCGCGCAGCCGCGTACATCGCTTTTTTCATCACCGTTTTCGCCAGCATGGCCGCCGCCGCTGCGCTGGCAATCCATGACATGCCTTTGATGGTGGTGGGTCTGTGATGGGCGGAACGCGCAAGCGGCCAGGCAATGAAGAGCCCGAACCGACGTTGGAAGCGGACCTGCCGTCCGACGGCCGGGACGAAAAAGGTGAAGCGATGATCCGCGACTTGCCCAGACGGGTGGAGCCGCCGCAGTCTCTGCAGTCGCCTGGCAGGGGCCCAACGGCGCCGGAAAAGGGAAGCAGGAAGTAGCCATGGCCACCAACCCGAACGTTCCGCCACCCGAGCCCCTGCCGCCCCTGGACACCCCGCCGGACCCGGGCGAAGTACAGACCACTCCCATGCCAATGACGCTGAAATAGGCGAAAACAGCTCCGCAAGAGATGTTGACGGGTCTGGGCGGTGGTTGCCCCGCCTGGAGCTTGCAAGGGCCATCAAGCCTGGATATGGTCGGAGGATTTTCATCCCCGGGGAGACACCATGGCCGACGTAATGAATGTCCGCTGCTGCATCGCCGGCGGCGGCCCGGCCGGCATGATGCTGGGCCTTTTGCTGGCACGCGCCGGGGTGCAGGTGCTTGTGCTGGAAAAGCACGCCGATTTCCTGCGTGACTTTCGCGGCGACACCGTGCATCCATCCACTCTCGAAGTGATTCACGAACTGGGCCTGCTGGAGAAGTTCCTGGCGCGCCCGCACGATGAAGTGAGTGAGTTGCGCGCCGTGGTCGGCAACACCGAACTCGTGCTGGCCAGCTTCAGGCATTTGCGCCTGCGCTGCAAATTCATCGCGATGATGCCCCAATGGGAGTTTCTGGATTTTGTGCGCGATGAGGCGGAGCTGTATCCCGGTTTTCGCCTGATCCAGAACGCCGGAGTGACCGGCGTGATCCAGCAAGATGGCGTGGTGACGGGCGTGGAGGTCGCCACACCCGAGGGCGCCCTGCAGGTGATGGCGGACCTCGTGATCGGGGCCGATGGCAGGCGGTCCACGGTGCGCAGTTCGGCCGGGCTGGTCGTGCGCGATCTGGGCGCGCCTATCGATGTGCTGTGGATGCGCCTGCCCAAGATGCCGGGCGATCCTTCCACGACGGGCGGGCGCATTACCAACGGCATTTTCCTGGCCATGATTGACCGCCGTACTTATTGGCAGTGCGCCTATGTGATTCCCAAGGGCGGCATCGAGGCTGTTCGCTCAGAGGGGCTGGAGGCTTTCCGCACAGACGTGGTGAAGGTGGCGCCGCTCTTTGCCGACCGTATCGCCACCCTGGCCAGTTGGGACGACATCAAGCTGCTGAGTGTCACGGTCGACCGGCTGGAGCACTGGTACAAGCCCGGCCTGCTGTGCATCGGCGACGCTGCACATGCCATGTCGCCTGTGGGCGGCGTGGGCATCAACCTGGCGGTACAGGATGCCGTGGCGGCGGCCAACATTCTGGCTGCTCCCCTCGCAAGTCCGCAGGTGGACCGGGCCGCGCTGACGCCCTTGCTGGCGCAGGTACAAAAACGCCGGTTGTTTCCCACACGCGTCACGCAGGCGGTGCAGGTCGCCATCCAGAACCGCCTGCTCAGCCCGGTACTGGCGGCGCGGGGGCGCGACGGCCCGCCCATGGCGCTGCCCTGGCCGCTGAAGCTGATGCGGCGCTGGCCCTTGCTGCAGGCGCTGCCGGCCTATGCGGTCGGCGTGGGCGTGCGGCCTGAGCACGTGCGCTCGCCTGTCCAGCTGGTGACTGCCGATACCGGCTGAATGGTCGTAGTTGCTATTGATTTGATAGCTGTTTGCGCTTGTTCAATAAGGCTGGAAGGCCATTTTTTCTTGAGTCCTTGAAGATTTTCGGGGGGCGGTCCTGAGCTGCATCCGCCTTCTTTTCCAGCGGGAGGACTTGAACACTGGCGTCCGCAGGAAGGGCAAAAAGACAAAAAAAGAGGGTTTGTAGGCTTGTTCCTACGCAATCCACAGGCATTGCCTACATTCCCCGGCCGCAACGATGCCTACAGTGAATAAGGCAGGCACAGGTGCGTAGCAGGTGTGCAAGCGCCGCAAACCACCCCCCAATCCCACTCAACAGTCTGCACCTCGCTGCTGCTTTCTGCCGCAAGCAAAGGTGACCTTCAAGGAGACCGTCATGAAAACCGCCGCAGAGACACTTCACTCCCACAGGCCCGAACCCAGCCCTTCGAAAGGACGCCTGGGTGACCGGCCGGACAACGGCTCGCGGAGCAGTCGCGGTGCCGGCCCTTCGTCGGGGTCACGCCTGGACAATCCGCACAAGCGCACCCGCCTGTCCGGCCACGCGCGCGCCTGCTGAACGCGCGCGCCTGCTGA
>NZ_JBFUCA010000432.1:0-3762 GCF_056405475.1 Polaromonas sp. P1_G4 | reverse complement strand
CAGCAGCTCTGGCCCGCGCTGGCTGTGCGGGCGGCTTACCGCTTGTTCGGCACACCGCTACCGCCCAAGTGGGTGAGCCGTCGCAGAAAGTGGAGCCCCGACTGGCACATTGAGCAATGGCCTTTTGAAGATGCCAGCGTGACGATGTACAGCCGCCCCGTCGCACCTGCCGGCCCGGTGGTGCTATTGGTGCACGGCTGGGGCGGACACGCCGGGCAGATGCTGGCGCTGGCGGAGGTCTTGAGTGCGCAAGGCTTGCGGCCGGTCATCATTGAGATGCCGGCGCATGGCCGCAGCAGCGGCTCGGTCACCAACCTGCCGCAGTTTGCGCGCGTGCTGGAGTACGTGACCGCACGGCTGCAGCAACAGGGCCATACGCTGCGCGCGGTGGTGGCGCATTCGCTGTCGGCGAACGCCGGCGCTTATGCCGCCAGCCGAGGGCTGGCGGCTGGCAGGCTGGTGTTGCTGGCGCCCCCCGCGTCGCCGCTTGAATACACGCGGCTATTTGCCCACGTGTTTGGCCTGCACGAATCCACGCGCGCGGCCATGCAGCGGCGCATTGAGGCGCGCGAAGGCATCCTGATGCCGCAGTTCGAGCCGGCAATGGTCGGCCCGCGCATCGCCCTGCCCACGCTGGTGGTGCATGACCGGCAGGACAGCATCAACCGCTTTGCCGACGGCGTGGCTTACAGCGAGGCGATTGTCGGCGCGCGCCTGGTGGCCACCGAAGGCCTGGGCCATCGCAAGATCCTCAAGGATGACGAAGTGCTGCGCCAGGTGGCAGCGTTTCTGGCCTGAGAACCTGTTGAGGGTCTAAACGGCGCCGCGCTTGTGCGGCGCGCCCATTCCCCCTAGCATTGCCTCACTTTTAACAAGAGGAGACATGATGGGAATGCTGGACTGGACAGAAAAAGACAGCGCGGTACTGCAGCAAGGCGGCGTCATCGGGCCCGACGAGCGCCTGCCGTGGCCACAGACCGCGGTGATGGGTGTGCAGCACGTGATCGCGATGTTCGGCGCCACGGTGCTGGCACCCATCCTCATGGGGTTTGACCCCAACATCGCCATCCTGATGAGCGGCATCGGCACACTGATCTTCTTCGTCATCACCGGCGGCAAGGTGCCCAGCTACCTCGGTTCGAGTTTTGCCTTCATCGGTGTGGTGATTGCGGCCACGGCCTATGCCGGCAAAGGGCCGAATGCCAACCTGGGCGTGGCGCTGGGCGGCATCATCGCCTGCGGCGTGGTGTACACGCTGATCGGCTTCATCGTGCAGTCCATCGGCACCGGCTGGATAGAACGTTTCATGCCGCCCGTGGTCACCGGCGCCGTGGTGGCGGTGATCGGCCTGAACCTGGCCAGCATTCCCATCAAGAACATGGCTGCCGGCAATTTCGATTCATGGATGCAGGTGGTGACGTTTGTGAGCGTGGCCCTGGTAGCCGTGATGACGCGCGGCATGGTGCAGCGGCTGCTGATCCTGGTCGGCCTGATCGTGGCGAGCGTGATTTATGCGGTGCTGACCAACGGACTGGGCCTTGGCAAGCCGATGGACCTGTCGGGCATCGCCAATGCCGCCTGGGTCGGCCTGCCGGGCTTCACGGCACCGGTGTTCAGCGCCAATGCCATGCTGCTGATTGCGCCCGTCGCCATCATTCTGGTGGCGGAAAACCTCGGCCACATCAAGGCGGTGACGGCCATGACCGGCAAGAACCTGGACGTCTACATGGGCCGCGCCTTCATCGGCGACGGCGTGGCGACCATCGTATCGGGTAGCGCGGGTGGCACAGGCGTAACGACCTATGCCGAAAACATCGGCGTGATGGCGGCGACCAAGATCTATTCCACCGCCGTCTTCGTGGTGGCGGCGCTGATCGCCGTGGTGCTGGGCTTCAGCCCCAAGTTCGGCGCGCTGATCCAGGCGATTCCGCTGCCGGTGATGGGCGGCGTGAGCATCGTGGTGTTCGGCCTCATTGCCGTGGCCGGCGCCAAGATCTGGGTGGACAACAAGGTGGACTTTTCAGACAACCGCAATTTGATTGTTGCCGCCATCACGCTGGTGCTCGGCACCGGTGACTTCACGCTGAAGTTCGGCCAGTTCGCACTGGGTGGCATCGGCACCGCGACCTTTGGTGCGATCCTGCTGTACGCCTTGCTGAGCCGCAAACCCTGATCAACGAATCGCTATCTATTTGATAGCTGCTTGCGCATGCCCTGATTGGGCTTTAGCTTCTTTTTAATGCCAAAAGTCCCCGCTGACCCAACAACCGGGGCTTTTTTCTGGCTGGCGGCAACAGGCGCTGCCAGCCAGGATCAATGGTCCATCAGCCCAGGAAACGTCCACCTGCGCCGAGCACGCCCAGTTCGACAAATTTCGAACCCGCGAACGGCGGCGCGGCATAGTCGACACTGAAACCGCCGAGGTCGAACTTCTGCAGGCCGGCCAGCGCGGTGCGCAGTTTGCCGCGCGTCACATCGCGGCCGGCGCGTTCCAGTCCCTCGGCCATCACGTGGGTGTTGATATAACTCTCCAGGCTGCCGAGCGAGAACTCCTGCTGGCCGATGGCGCGCATGGCGGCCTGGTAGTCACGCACCACCTGCAGCTTGGYGCGGTATGGGTCAGGGAACACCATGGTCAGCGCCAGGCCGGAACCGGCCGCGCCCAGGGCCTTGATGCCGTCGCCCGACAACGTCACGCTCAGGCCTGCGACAGGCAGCATCGGTGACGCTTTCTTCAGCGCGGTAATGAGGCCGACGGATGCCGAACCGGCGGTGCCAAGCAGCACGGCGCCGGGTTTGCCCGCGACGACCTGGTTCACGACCTCGTTGAGGTTCTTGCCGTCGACGGCCAGCGCCACCGGCGCGGCGACCTTGGCGCCCTGCACCTGCAGCGCGCGGTTGACATCGAGCACCACCTCCTTGCCGTAGTCGTTGTCCAGGTAGACGACGGCCAGGTCCTTGATGCCCATGCTCACGATTCTTTGCACCAGGCGCTGGGTTTCGTCAGTGAAGCTGGCGCGCACATGGAACACGTTGCGCATGCCGGGCTTGCGCAGCGACGACGCACCCGAACGCGGCCCGACGTAAGGCAGGTTGGACTCTTCAATCACCGGCACGATGGCGGCGTTGTTGGGCGTGCCGACGCAGGACATCAGCGCAAAAATGCTGCCGTCGCCGATCATCTTCCTGACGTTGTCGGCGCTGCGCTGCGGCACATAGGCATCGTCCAGCATCTGGAACTGCAGCATGCGGCCGTTCACGCCACCCTTGGCGTTGATCTGGCCCATGGCTGCGTCCACGCCCAGCTTGAGCTCGGCGCCCACACTGGCCAGCGGACCGCTGGTCGCACCGGTGCTGCCGATGGTGATGGCCTTGGCCGTCAGACCCTCCTGGGCATAGGCATTGCGAATGAAAGCGGGAGCGGCGGCAAGGGCAGCCATTTGAGGGGCAAACGAAAGGAAGCGGCGGCGAAGCATCGCAAATCTCCAAAAGGTGGGGTAGCCGTGAAGGCCAAAAGACAAGGCCGAGTGACCTTGCGGGGTAAAACCGCCCGCCAACCGGCGCACAGCAGCGCGCCAAAATGGCAGAGCAAATCATTTAAGGTTAAATGATTCTAGGGGTAAACCCTTACCAATTGATGACAGCACGCAGGCAACTGTGAAATGGCCGGGGCATGGCCCGGCTTGTCGCCGGCTAAGCCGGTTTCGCCGGGGGTTACTTACTTGGCCTGGGGTTGGCCGGTAGCCCTGGCAAGGGCTGCTT
>NZ_JBFUCA010000431.1:0-3762 GCF_056405475.1 Polaromonas sp. P1_G4 | reverse complement strand
GCAGTATGCGCTTCGGCCGCAACGGCCACATCAAAGTGCGCGCTGCCCGCCAGCAAGATCATCTTGAGCTCTTCCATCTCTGCAAAGCTGGCCGCCGCATCCCGCGCCGGCGTGAGGCTGTAAGGGCTGTGAAGGCTGCGCGGGCTGTCGGCAGCGCTATTCAGTGGCGGAGGGAGCATCCGCCCATCCTTGCACAGTTGTTTGACAGGCGTGCTACAGCTTGTTGTTTTGCAGTGAAGACCGGGAACCTGGCTGGCGCGGCTCGGCGCCCGCCCGCTGTGAAATGGCAGCAATCACCTGGTGCAGGGCCTTGTTCACCGGTTTGTCGTTGCGAATGATCAGGGCCAGCGTCCTTTGCAGCCGTGGGTACAACGGGTGGACCACGAGTTCGGCATGCTGCCCTGGGCCGGTGACCGCCATTGCGGGCAGGATGCTGCAGCCCAGGCCCGCTGCCACCATTTCCTTGATGGCTTCGACGCTGCCCAGTTCCATGATGGGTTTGGGGGCGTGGCCCGCATCCTGAAACCACTGGTCGATGATCACGCGGGTGTTGGCCGCCGGCTCGAACAGCACCAGCTCGCGCTTTGCCAGGACGGCCGGGGTGATCCTGGCGGGCATGGCGGCGTCACGCTTGGGTGCGATGGCCACAAACTCGTCGTTGAACAACGGTGTCACCGCCAGCGCGCGCCGTTTGACGGGCAGCGTGACCAGCGCCAGGTCCAGCATGTTGCCTTCCACCGCCTTGACGAAGTCGGCCGTGTTGCCCGTGCTGACCACCACGCTCAGATTGGGAAACCGCAGCCTCAATGAGCGCAGGATTTGCGGCAGGAAATAAAGGCAGGCTGTGGCGCCAATGCCCAGTGTGATGCGGCCAGCCACATTCGAGGAGTGGGAAGCCATGGCGGCCATGACGCCGTCTACGGCGGTGTTGACATGCTGGATTTCTTCCATCAGGTCAAGCCCTGCGGGTGTGGGCGTTGCGCGGCGCGCCACGCGTTCAATCAGGCGCACGCCCAGCTTCTGCTCCAGCTGCCTGATTTGCAGGCTGACGGCGGGCTGTGAAAGGCCCAGCCTTTCGGCCGCACCGGAAAAGCTCCCGGTTTCAACGATGAGGGCGTAGGTGCGCAGGTGGTCCAGGTTGAGCATGCAAAGAAATTCTAATCAATCTGATAAGTTTTGACATATTTACTTATGCATGCCGTTGCGCAACCATAGCGGCATGCACCTCACACCCATACCCCATGCCACGCGCCCCGGCCCTTCCTCCGGAACTTGCGATTCCCTGGTGATCGGTCCCTGTGCCGAAAGCCATATGGAGGCAATCCAGGCGATATACGCGCACTACGTGGCCACCAACCTGGCGACGTTTGAGCTGGAGCCGCCCAGCGTCGCGCAGATGTTGTCGCGCCGCGCCGACATCCTGCAGGGCGGCTACCCCTACCTGGTGGCGCACCGCAACGCAGAGGTGGTGGGGTACGCCTATGGCAGTGCCTATCGTTCGCGGCCGGCCTATCGCCATACGGTGGAAGACTCGATTTACGTCGCGCCAGGCATGCGCCAGGCCGGCATTGGCAGCGCCTTGCTGCGTGAGCTGATCCGCCAGTGCGAGCAACGCGGTTTCCGGCAAATGGTGGGCGTGGTCGGCAACAGCGCCAACACGGGCTCGCTCAGGGTGCACGAGGCGCTGGGTTTTACCCGTGTCGGCACGCTGGGCTGTGTCGGCTACAAGTTCGGCCAGTGGGTGGACACGGTGCTGATGCAGCGCGCGCTCGGCGACGGCGCCGCGTCGCCCGGGGCTTTGCCCGTGGGTCTACGGCAGATACCGGCAGTTCAGTCCCCCGGCTCGATCACCACATCCGACAGTGGGTACGCGACACAGGGCAGGATGTAGCCCGCCTGCTTTTCCTCGGCGCTCAGGCCCGGCCATTCGATGCGGTAAGCCACCTGCCCGCTGGCCATCCGGCGGATGCAGGTGCGGCAGGTGCCGTTTCTGCACGAACTGTCCATCGCCACGCCGGCCTGGAGTGCTGATTGCAGGATCGGCAGGGACGGCGAGGCGCTGAAATGCACCCCTTCCGGGTTCAGCTGGACGCTGAACAGAACCGCATTCGCCGGATCGCCAGGGTGGGCCGGGTCGTCCATCGCTGCTTCGGGTACGGGTAGCTGCCTGCGCCGGCGTCTGCGTTAACCGCGCAGGCGTTCCAGCAGCAGCACGGTCATCAGGGACAGCAACAACTGCTGCTCTTCGCGTTCATTGACGGGGGCCATCCGCTCGGCGGTGAACCGGCCCTCAAACAGGGCGGGCTGCTTGGTGAGCTCGGCCACCAGGGTGCCGTCGGGTCTCGTCACCTGGTAGGCGGGATGGAACAGGTAGCCCGAAAACATACCGATCACCGGAATCTGGCTGAATAGGCCGTCAAGAAAACGCGTCATCACGCTTTTCTCGTTGATGCTGAAGTGGGTGACGCCGTTGTCCTGCACGTCAAAACCGGCTCTCCACATGGAGCGCATGCCGCGACGCTTGATGCCGCCCAGCGCCGCGCCCTGGGTATCGGTGAAGTGATAAAGCGCTGAAAAATCGATAATCCGGTCCGCCTTGATCTGGTAGAGCTGCCGGTCCTGTTTTTCATCGGTGAAAACCGTGATGGCTTCCTTGAGCTTGAAGAGTTTTTGTTTGACATACGCCACCGGCTGGCTATGCGCGTCCTTGACCAGAAATTGCGGTGCAAAGGCGATGAGTTTGAAGGACATTTGCAGGGGAAACTGAATACCTTGGGCCATGATGTGCAAGCGCTTGTAAGTGTTAGGGTGCGACGAATGTACCCGACGCCAAAGTCACTGGCCGGGCATTCATCCTGCCGCCGGACCGCCGTGAAGCGAATGTATTGCCGGGCGAGAGGCGATTTGGGCGACAATTCTGCTCCCCCGATCATTTCCCGCACCGATTCACAAGCGATTTTTTTCATGTCCAGCTATTCCGTCCGTCCCGCTACGCCCCGCGATGCCAAAACCATTGCCGAAATCCATGTCGCCACCTGGCAGGCCGCTTATAAAGACCTCATGCCCGAGGACTACCTCGGCAAGATCACGGTAGAAAAACGCCTGCCTTACTGGCGCGAAGCCATCGAATTCAGCGAACCGCAACTGCTGGTGGCCACGGACGGAGATGAGATCGTGGGCTTTGTCGGCTTTGACCGTTCCCGCGATGCCGGCACCAAATCCACTGTTGGCGAAATCTGGGCGCTGTATGTGCTGCCAGAACATTGGGGCAAGGGCGCAGGCCTGGCCCTGTGGGACGGCGCGCGTGAGGGCCTGAAAGAAGAGGGTTGCACGCAGGTCACGCTGTGGGTGCTTTTGCGCAATGAGCGTGCGCTGCGCTTTTATGAACACGCTGCGGGGTTCAAGCGCGAGATGCCATCGCTCAAGACGGTGGCTTTTGGCAGTGCCAAGCTGGAAGAGATCCGGCTCAAGCGGGTGGTTGATTGAGGGCTGGATTGTTGAACTGATTCTGTTTGGGCCGGTTCTTGCTCCTGCGTTGCGCTTTTTGCTGAGTTCTGCTGGCCGGGGGTTGCCCGGCGGCAACTCACTTTTCTTTTGCTTCGCCAAAAGCAAAGTCGCCTGAGCATCGTCATCGGCAACACGAATGCCGCAGCAATGACCTTGAGCGCGGATTTTGACGACGTCCTGCCGACGGCACCCGGCCAGATCCGTTTGACGGCAGCTCCGGGCATGACGACCTCCTGCGGCGGTACTGTCGTGGCT
>NZ_JBFUCA010000430.1:0-3765 GCF_056405475.1 Polaromonas sp. P1_G4 | reverse complement strand
GGCGCCTTGTATGTGCGCCGCAAGCCACGCGTTCGCCTTGAAGCACAAATGCACGGTGGCGGCCATGAGCGCGGCATGCGTTCGGGCACCTTGCCCACGCACCAGTGCGTCGGCATGGGCGAGGCCTACCGCATCGCCAAGGCCGAGATGCATGAAGAGAATAAGCGCATCCTGGCCCTGCATGAGCGCATGCTCAACGGGCTCAAGGATGTGGAAGAAGTGTTCCTCAACGGCCATGCAGACAAGCGCGTGCCGCACAACCTGAACATGAGCTTTAACTTCGTCGAAGGCGAGTCGCTGATCATGGGCATCAAGGGTCTGGCCGTGTCCAGCGGCTCGGCCTGCACGTCGGCCAGCCTGGAGCCCAGCTATGTGCTGCGCGCCCTGGGCCGCAGCGACGAACTGGCGCACAGTAGCCTTCGCATGACGATTGGCCGCTGGAGCACCGAAGAAGAAATTGACTACGCGGTCGCCACCATCAAGGAAAACGTGGCCAAACTGCGCGAACTGTCTCCCCTGTGGGAGATGTTCAAGGATGGCGTGGATCTGTCCACCATCCAGTGGGCCGCCCACTAAGGCCGGCCCGCAATTCAAGACAGCTTAAAGAGGTAAACAAAATGGCATACAGCGAAAAAGTGGTAGACCACTACGAAAACCCCCGCAACGTTGGCTCCTTTGAAAAGGGCGACGAATCGGTAGGCACCGGCATGGTTGGTGCACCGGCCTGCGGCGACGTGATGAAGCTGCAAATCAAGGTCAACCCGGTGACGGGCGTGATTGAGGACGCACGTTTCAAGACCTACGGCTGCGGCTCCGCGATTGCTTCCAGTTCGCTCGTGACCGAGTGGGTCAAGGGCAAGACGCTGGACGAAGCGGCAAGCATCAAGAACAGCGCGATCGCTGAAGAGCTGGCGCTGCCGCCTGTGAAGATTCACTGCTCCATCCTGGCGGAAGACGCCATCAAGGCCGCCGTGAACGATTACAAGCAAAAGCACACGCACTGATCAACGCATCACCCGTCACCTGTTTTTTTCGAGTGATTTAAATGTCCGTTACCCTCACTGACGCTGCAGCCCGACACGTGACCCGCTACATGACCAAGCGCGGCAAGGGTGTGGGCGTTCGCCTTGGCGTGAAGACCACCGSCTGCTCCGGCCTGGCTTACAAGCTGGAATATGCCGACGAGATCGCACCGGAAGATGTCGTGTTTGAAGACAACGGCGTCAAGGTGCTGGTCGACCCGAAAAGCATGGCCTACATCGACGGCACCAAGCTGGACTTTGTGCGTGAAGGCCTGAACGAAGGCTTCAAGTTCATCAACCCCAACGAGCGTGATCGTTGCGGCTGTGGCGAAAGTTTCCGGGTTTGACGGGCGAGCGGTCGATCGCGTGCTGCACCCTTACYGAAGCCGCCTCCACTGATTGTGCTGGCGGCTTTTTCTCGGCATGAATCTCCAATCCAACGACTTCGAGCTTTTCGGTGTTCCCCAGCGCTTCGCGCAGGATCGCGCGACGCTTGACGCGCGCTGGAAGGATTTGCAGCGCGAAGCGCATCCTGACAAATYCGCGGCTCAGGGTACGGCCGCCCAGCGTGTGGCCATGCAGTGGTCGGTGCGCATCAACGAGGCCTACCAGCGGCTGAAAGACCCGCTCAAGAGGGCGAGCTATTTGTGTGAGCTGAACGGTGCGCCCATTAACGCCGAAAACAACACCGCCATGCCGCACGACTTCCTGATGCAGCAGATGCAGTGGCGCGAAGCGCTCGACGATGCCGAAACAACTGAAGATTTTGAAGAAATAGCCTCCCAAGCCACAGCTGACGAGCGCAAGCAGCTATCAAAAATAGAGCAACTGCTGGACGTGGACAAGGACTTTCCTGCCGCAGCCCAGCAGGTCAGAAGCCTTATGTTTATTGAGCGCTTTGCCAGTGAGGTTGATGCACGCATCGACCAGCTGGGACAATAAAGCATTACAGAAAAAGTACGACAACCGCGCATGGCACTCCTGCAAATTTCCGAACCCGGCCAGACGCCCKACCCGCACCAGCGACGCATCGCGGTGGGGATTGACTTGGGCACCACACATTCGCTGGTCGCCAGCGTGCGCAGTGGTGTGTCTGAATGCCTGCCCGATGAGCAGGGGCGGGTGCTGCTGCCCAGCGTGGTGCGCTACCTTGAGGACGACAAGCGCCAAATCGGCTATGAAGCCCTGGCCGCGCAGGTGGAAGATCCGCGCAACACCATCTCTTCTGTCAAGCGTCTGATGGGCCGCGGCATTGACGACATCGGCAGCCGCGCTCAGTTGCCATACGAGTTGAACGACAAGCCGGGCATGGTCACGCTGCAGACTGTCGCCGGCGAGAAAAGCCCGGTCGAGATCAGCGCGGAGATTCTGGCCACGCTGCGTTACCGCGCCGAAGACACTTTTAATGACGATATTTATGGCGCCGTAATCACGGTGCCGGCCTACTTTGACGACGCCCAGCGTCAGGCCACCAAAGACGCTGCGCAACTGGCTGGCCTCAATGTATTGCGCCTGCTTAATGAGCCCACGGCCGCTGCCATTGCCTATGGACTGGACAACGCCAGTGAAGGCGTTTACGCCGTCTATGACCTTGGCGGTGGCACTTTCGATATTTCCATACTGCGTTTGACCCAAGGCGTCTTCGAGGTGGTGGCCACGGGCGGCGATTCCGCGCTTGGTGGCGACGATTACGATCGCGCGCTGGTCGACTGGGTGCTGGCCAAGGCGGGCCTTGCAGCGGATGCGCTCACTCCGTCTGACAAGGCGGCACTGCAGCGCACTGCGCGCAATTGCAAGGAGGCGCTTTCAGCTGCCAACCCTGTGCCTTTTTCGGTGCAACTGGCCAAAGCCCTCGTCAACTTCGAAATGAAGGCGGAAGATTTTGAAACCGCTACCGCCCACCTGACCCAGCGTACCCTGGCGGCCGTTCGCAAGGCACTGCGCGATGCCAAGCTGGCGAAGGAAGATATTCAGGGCGCAGTGCTGGTAGGTGGCTCCACACGCATGCCGCAGGTGCGCAAGGCGGTTGCCAGTTTCTTCGGGCGCGAGCCGCTGGTTAATCTCAACCCCGATGAAGTGGTGGCGCTGGGTGCGGCCATTTCCGCCAACCAGCTCGCTGGCAACAACACTGGCGCCGACCTGCTGCTGCTCGACGTGATCCCGCTGTCGCTGGGCATCGAGACCATGGGCGGGCTGGTTGAGCGCATCGTGCCGCGCAACCAGACCATCCCCACGGCGATGGCGCAGGACTTCACCACCTACCAGGACGGCCAGACCGCGCTGGCGCTGCATGTGGTGCAGGGCGAACGCGACCTGGTGGCCGACTGCCGCAGTCTTGCCCGTTTCGAGCTGCGCGGCATTCCGCCCATGGTGGCGGGCGCTGCCCGTATCCGCGTGACGTTTACCGTCGATGCCGACGGCCTGCTTAGCGTGAATGCGAAAGAGCAGGTCAGCGGTGTCGAGGCGCGCATCGACGTGAAGCCCTCCTATGGCCTGTCGGACGACGATATTGCGCGCATGCTGCAAGACAGCTTCTCGACCGCCCAGCAAGACATGCAGGCTCGCGCACTGGCCGAGGCCCAGGTCGATGCCGATCGAATGATTCTGGCTGCGCAAAGCGCGCTGGCGGCGGATGCCGACTTGCTGAGCCCCAATGAGCGGGCGCAGATCGACAGCCTGATCGTCGGTCTTGCCGACATGCGTGCCCACGGTGATGCGGCCGCAATCGAAGCAGCCACCCAGG
>NZ_JBFUCA010000429.1:0-3777 GCF_056405475.1 Polaromonas sp. P1_G4 | reverse complement strand
TCCTTTTTCTGCTTGATCATCTTGGTTTTGATGCCGTTGCGTTTAAGCGGGGACAGGTACTCCACAAACACCTTGCCCATCAGATGGTCCATTTCATGCTGGATGCAAACCGCCAGCATGCCTTCGGCTGCGTGCACCTGCAGCTTCCCGTCTAGATCCAGCGCCTGTACCTTGATGGCGGTAGAGCGTTCCACGCCGTCATAAATACCAGGCACCGACAGGCAGCCTTCGTCGCCCACGCGTGTTTCTTCGCTGGCCCAGACAATCTCGGGATTGATCAGCACCAGGGGCTGTGTCCGGTCTTCGCTGACATCAATCACGACCAGGCGCTCATGCACATCCACCTGGGTTGCCGCCAGGCCGATGCCCGCCGCTTCGTGCATGGTTTCGAGCATGTCGTCGACCAGCTTGCGCAGGCGCGCATCAACGGCCGCCACAGGCTTGGCAACGGTGTGGAGGCGGGGGTCGGGGTAACGAAGAATGGTTAACTGGCTCATGGAGGAAGGCTGGGCAATGGGTGAGATGTCGCTATTTTCGCCACTTTTCCCGGTTTTTCAGCATCCCGATATTCCCAGAATCGCGTAATCGTTGCTTAATCAAGGGCTTAGGTACAAAATCGTTAGTAATTTATCAAGATATAGAAGCGGCTTTTTCTGCCCGGTTCAGCCCGGATAGTGTCTGCCAGCCTCATAAAAGCACCGAGGGCCTACAGAGATGCAAACAATTTTTGGTCGTTTCAGTCAAATTTCAATGGCAACCGCAGCCCTTTTGGGCACTACTGTCGGCTTGCATGCCCAGAATTTTCCCATTACCCCGGCACAGAAGGCCACGGCCACCCAAGTGGCTCAAACCGGGGTTCCCCTCAGTGAACTGGCGCCCAATGCGCCTGACAACTACACCGTCAAGCGGGGCGACACGCTCTGGGCCATTTCCGGCATGTTCCTCAAGAGCCCATGGCGCTGGCCCGAACTGTGGGGCATGAACCTAGACGACATCAAGAATCCTCACCGCATCTACCCGGGACAGCAGCTCTACCTCGACAAGACCGGCGGCCGCGCCGTCTTGCGCACACGGCAGGCCTCCAGCGACGGCCCGCCGACAGACACCGTACGCGTTTCTCCGCGCACCCGCTTTGAAACCCTGGCAGACGCCTCCATTCCCACGATCGCGCCCAACCTGATCGAGCCCTTCCTGAATGAGGCCTTGATCGTCGACGAGGCCATGCTTTCCAATGCGCCCCGCATTGTGGCGGCCCAGGAAGGCCGCGTTCTGCTTAGCCGCGGAGATCGCGCCTATGCGCGCAGCCAATACGGCACCGGCAGCACCACCGGCAAACCCCTGAGCATTGAAAAAGGCGAACCGGTCAATTACCGGGTGTTTCGCAACGCAACGCCGCTGAAAGATCCGACGACCCAGGCGATTCTGGGCTACGAGGCGCAATACGTCGGCAAGGCGGAAATAGCACGCGGCGAATCGGTTGCGGAAATAGCCGGTAAAGACGGCAAGCCGCAATCCGAAATCGTGCCGGCGACGATCGACATCGTTGCTACCAAAGAAGAGATGCGGGTGGGGGACCGGCTGTTGGTTGAACCGCCACGCGAGTTGCTGAATTACATACCGCACGCGCCTTCTTCTGCCGTTGCCGGACAGATTGTGTCTATCTATGGAAGTGCCGTGACCAATGCTGCGGAGAACCAGGTCGTGGTCATCAATCGTGGCGCCAGGGATGGTCTGGAACGTGGCCATATCATGGCCATTCTCAAGGACGGCGCAAGATTGCAAGACAAGACCGACAGCAGCCGCCAGCAGATTAAACTGCCCAACGAGCGAAATGGCTTGTTGATGGTATTTCGCACTTTTGATGCCGTTTCCTATGCCCTCGTCCTGCAGATTACCGATGGCGTGAAGGTGGGGGATCGCTTCGTCAATCCCAATTAAACCGGCGGACAAGCAACGCACGAACTTGGGCAATCCGGGTCCATCGACATTCGAGACAAATACTCGAACTCGTTGACCCTGTCATTCTTTCAGCCCTGGCTATCACGTGGAAAAACATGAGCTCCAGGCCTGGTTGCGCCTGACCCTCTCAACGGGCATAGGAAATGAGAATTCCCGCAAGCTGCTAGCCGCTTTTGGATCCGTGCAGGCGATTTTTGACCAGAGTTCAGCCGCTCTGGAACAGTTGGGTTCGGAGAAATTGGCGCGCGCGCTCAGGGCAGAGCCTCCAAATCTGGCAGCCCAGCTGCAAATGACGCTGGACTGGTTGCAGGCCGGCGAGCACCGGCGGGTGGTCGCGATTGGAGATGCGGCCTACCCTGCGGCCTTGCTCGACATCGCCGATCCCCCGCTGATGCTCTACATRCTCGGCAAGCGTGCATCCCAGCCTCAGGCGTTATCGCCATCCCACGTGGCCCATATAGCCATCGTAGGCAGCCGCAACCCGACGCCGCAGGGCGAAGCTAATGCGCGCCAATTCGCCAAGGCCCTGGCCGGTGCCAAACTCTGCGTTGTGTCAGGCTTGGCCTTGGGTATCGACGGTGCGGCGCACGACGGCGCCATGCAAGCCGGCGGAGATACCATTGCCGTGGTGGGTACCGGACTAGACCGCGTCTATCCCAAAAAACATCTCGAGCTGGCGCACCGTATTGCCCAGCAAGGCATGATCATCAGCGAATTCCCGCTCGGCACGCCACCGCTGACCGCGAACTTCCCGAGACGCAACCGCATCATTTCCGGCCTGTCGCTGGGCACTCTTGTCATCGAGGCAGCGCTGCAGTCCGGCTCACTGATCACCGCGCGGCTGGCGGCCGAACAGGGCAAAGAAGTGTTTGCCATACCCGGCTCCATCCATTCGCCCCAGTCACGCGGCTGCCACGCACTGATCAAGCAGGGGGCCAAGCTGGTGGAAACTGCGCAGGACGTATTGGAGGAATTAAGTCTCCCTGCGCGGGGTGTGGCGCCGGCTGCAGCGGCATATACGCCAACAGAGAAAGAAACCGGTCTCCTGGTCGAGTCCCCCTCATCTACCGCCCTGATCGCCGCACTGGGATTCGACGTGGTGAGCCTGGACACACTACAGGCGCGAACCGGGATCGAAACAGCCATGCTGCAGGCGCAGCTACTTGAGCTGGAACTCGACGGACAGGTGTTCAGGCTTCCCGGCGGCCTGTTCCAGCGACGCGCTGACGCATAAACACCGCACTCTTTTCACCGGCTTGACAATGCTGCCGCCAACTGCGTTATATTGGACGCATGTTCGAAGTACTCGTGTACGTCTACGAAAATTACTGGCAAGGTGACGCTTGCCCCGAACTTCAGCGGCTCGGCCGCAAACTGACAGCGGCGGGTTTTGAGGCGGAAGAAATCCAGGCGGCCCTCGTCTGGCTCGACGGCTTGAATATCGCCGCCCAAGGCACGCAAATCAGTCTGCCGGCCAGTGCCCCGTCAGAGCTCACCGAGCCCGGTGCGCATCCGGTCATTCAGCCCCAATCCCCCGACAGCCTTCGCGTTTATTCGGTTGCCGAGCAAACACAACTCGGCGCACAGAGCCTGGGATTTGTGAGCTTCCTTGAGTCGTCCGGCGTATTGCCTCCGCACATGCGCGAGATTGTGATTGACCGTGCCATGGCGGCACCGGGCGACCCCGTCACGCTCGATGACCTGAAAATCATCGTATTGATGGTCTATTGGAGCTTCGGCGAAGAACCCGATGCGCTGGTTCTGGACGAATTGTGCGACGACGCGGAAGGTCGCCTTGCTCACTGAATAGCACTGCGG
>NZ_JBFUCA010000428.1:0-3789 GCF_056405475.1 Polaromonas sp. P1_G4 | reverse complement strand
TGCCTATTACGACGTGATTTCACGCATCACCGACAGCGCCGCCAGCCTCTTCGACTACCTCGGCCCGCACATGGACAAGCACCTGCGCTCGCACGAGATCTATGCGGTGCTGGACCCGAACGCCGCACCGGCCGCGCCGATGTCCCGCAACATGGAGTTCGAGCACACGGCATCGTTTGCCGCGCTAGCGTCGCTCACCCCGGAAATCGCGCTGGAAATTGAAAACGAGCTGGCCAAGGCCATCGGGCCTCTGGCCAAGGTGCTGGTCAAGAAGGCCATTCCGCGCACGGTCAGCGCCCAGGGGCTGCGCGACCTGCTGGCCATTTCCATTCCCGATGCGACAGCCCGCGAAGCCTTCCTGAAGCCGCGCCACGCCAGCGCGACGGTGAATTCGGGGCTGCATGGCGCCAGTGGCCCGTTGCGGTCCACCGGCGGCAGCAGCAGCTACAGCCGGCCCATTTCCTCGACGTTTTCCCGCCCCTTGCGCAGCGACATGAGCAGGCCCCTGTCCACGTCGGCAACGACATCCGGAACGACCTCGGCATCCTCCACATCCATCAATGTGCAGAATTTCAATGCGGAGCTGCAGGCGCAACTGGAACGCGCGCTCAGCCAGCATATCGGCCCGCTCGCCAAAACCCTGGTGCGCAAGGAAGCAGCCCGGCAACTTACCTTTCTGGCACTGATCCACGCCTTGGCCCAGCAGATTGACCGGCCTGATGACCGCGCGAAATTTCTGGCGGTAGCGCAGAAAATGCACGGGGKGCGCTGAGCGCAGCTTTTTTCAGCCTCGCATACGCTATGCTTTTGATAGCTGCCTGCGCACGATGAAAAAGGCCTCCAGGCCATTTCCCCTTAAGATTTTCGCCCGGGATATTTTCGAAATCACTCCGGGCTGACACGCCCCGCATCAATGGTGATGCGCCGCTCGCAGCGCGACGCGATGGCCTGGTCATGCGTCACCAGTACCAGGGTCGTGCCGAGTTCGCGGTTGAGCTCAAACATCAGCGACATCACCGTCTCGCCGGTGGCAAAGTCCAGGCTGCCTGTCGGCTCATCGGCCAGCAGCACCGCCGGCTGCACCACAAAAGCGCGGGCCAGTGCCACACGCTGCTGTTCGCCGCCAGACAACACTTTCGGATAATGGCCCAGCCGCTCCCCCAGACCGACACGCTTGAGCATGTCGGTGGCCAGCGAGCGTGCGTTTTTGGCGCCCGACAGCTCCAGCGGCAGCATGACGTTCTCMAGCGCCGTCAAATTGCCCATGAGCTGGAAGCTCTGGAAGACAAACCCGACCTTCTGCGCTCGCAGGGCGGCCCGGTCGTCTTCGCTGATCGCAAAGATGTCCTGCCCCGCCAGCCTGACCGTGCCCTGCGTCGGGGTATCCAGCCCTGCGATGATGGACAACAAGGTGCTTTTGCCGGAACCCGACGCACCGACAATGGCGGCGGTTTCCCGGGGAGCCAGGGCGAAGTCAATATCGCGCAAAATGGCCAATGTGCCGGTGGAGTCGGTGACCGACTTGAAAACATGCTCAACGGAAATAATTGAAGACGTCGGGGACGGTGCGGGCACAGCGGAAGCCGCAGCCCTGGAACCATCATTCACGCCACTCACCACGGGTTCAAACATGTCGGCCTTGTCAGGAAATATGAATTCAGACTTTACCAAGCTTGCCCTTGCGGCGGCAAAGCGTTTGCTAAAACCTTTCGGGGCGCTGCTTGTGGCCGCCGTGATGGGTGGCGGCGCTCCGGCGGCAATAGCGCAAACGCCGGTGCCCAAAGGGGAAACCATTCTGGTGGTCGGTGATTCACTCAGCGCCGAATACGGCCTGAAACGCGGAACGGGCTGGGTGCCGCTGCTTGAAAAACAGCTTGCCAGCGAAAAAAAGACGGCCAAAGTCGTCAACGCCAGCATCAGCGGTGACACCACTTCGGGCGGCAGTTCGCGCCTGCCGGCGCTGCTCGCGCAGCACAAGCCTGCGGTGGTGGTGATTGAGTTGGGCGGCAACGATGCCCTGCGGGGATTGCCGCTGGACATGACCGAAAGGAATCTTGTCACGATGACGCAGGCGTCCAAAAAAACAGGGGCCAGGGTGCTGCTGGTAGGCATGCAGGTGCCGCCCAACTACGGCAGCGCCTACGCGGCCACGTTTTCAGGGCTGTTCGGCAAGATCGCCAAGGCGGAAAAAGTAGCCCTGGTGCCCTTCTTTCTCAAGGGCATTGCCGACGCGGCCGACCCGGTGGCCAACTTCCAGGCGGACCGGATCCACCCGAACGAGCAGTCGCAGGCGAAGATGCTTGCCAATGTGTGGCCCGAACTGAAGAAACTGGTCAAGTGAGCCTGGACCGAATTTCTGCCGAAGAGGCGCTCCAAACGCTCGGGAGTTATTCCGGGGTGATTGACGCCCGCAGCGAAGGCGAATACGCCGAAGACCACCTCCCGGGCGCGGTGAACTGGCCCAGCCTGCGCGACGAAGAACGCAAAATCGTCGGCACCAAATACAAGCAGATCAGCCAGTTCGAAGCCAAAAAACTGGGCGCGGCGCTGGTGGCCAAAAACATTGCCGAGCACATCCAGCGTGACGTGCTGGACAAACCCCGGGAATGGCAACCGCTGCTGTATTGCTGGCGCGGCGGCAAGCGCAGCGGCTCGCTGGCGCTGGTGTTGGACCAGATCGGCTTCAAGGTGACGCTGGTGGACGGCGGTTACAAGGCATTTCGCGCCGCGCTGGTGGCGGATTTGCCGCAGCTGGCCGGCCGCTTTAGCTACCGGGTGGTGTGCGGCCCCACGGGTTCGGGCAAGACCCGGCTGTTGCAGGCCCTGGCGGCCGAAGGCGCGCAGGTGCTGGACCTGGAAGCGCTGGCCAACCACCGCAGTTCGGTGCTGGGCGCCATCCCCGGTGTGCAGCAGCCCAGCCAGAAGGCGTTTGACAGCAGCATCTGGGCTGCGCTGAAACGTTTTGATCCGGCCCAGCCGGTCTACATTGAAAGTGAAAGCAAGAAAGTCGGCAATGTGGCCGTGCCGGAAGGCCTGATCACCGCCATGCGGGCCAGCCCTTGCCTGCAGCTGGACCTGCCGGAGGATGAACGCGTAGCGCTGCTGCTGGAAGACTATGACTTTTTCGTGAAAGACATCGCGTTCTTCTGCGAACGCCTGGGCGCCCTGACGGAAGCACGCGGCAAGGCCGTTGTGCAGGACTGGCAGGCACGCGCCCGCAGTGGCGACGTGGCTTCGGTGGTGCGTGAACTGCTGGTCCAACACTACGACCCGGGCTATCTCCAGTCGATGCAGCGCAATTTTTCCGGGCATGCCACGGCCCGTGTGCTTTCGCCGCAGGACCACAGCACCGCAGCCATGGCCGCGCTGGCGCAAGCCCTGCGGGCTGAAAATTCCGCTCCCTGAAACGACAAACCCGGCAGACCTTTACAGGTATTGCCGGGCTTTTGATTGCCTGCCGTTCTTCCCGGCGTTTGGTTGCTACCAAATCAATAGCTGCTTGCGCTTGTCCATAAAGGGCTGCAGCCTTTTTTCATTAAAAATCGCGGGGACTCAGGGGGCCGGGTCTACAGGCGGGAGGCCACCGGGCGCCTCACCGTCGGGATCGGGCGTATCGGTCCCGTCGTCAGCGGCATCGTCCGGCTTGCCCTCTGCCTTGCGCTTGAGCTTTTCTTCTTTTTTGCGTTTTTTCGCAAGCTCTTTCTGGCGCTTTTCGTAAGAGTAATTGGGAGTTGCCACTGCGTGCTTTCGTGAATAGGTAACCCTTACTGTACTGCATTGCCGTCACGG
>NZ_JBFUCA010000427.1:0-3799 GCF_056405475.1 Polaromonas sp. P1_G4 | reverse complement strand
AGATTGACAGCGACAAAGGCGCGTCCGCTGCCTCGAACCCGCTTGAGCCAGGGTGTCCACAGGCCACGATTGCAGAAGAACCCGTGCACAAACACCACGCCGCGGCGACCTTGGGCTGTCTCGGCCGGCAGGACCCTGTCCGGGACAGCATTGGAGCGAAAGGGCTGGCGCCAGCAGAACACGCGAGGAGCCGTCAATGTCTCACCCAGCCATGCGCGCAGAAGTTCTGTCCAGGTGGGCTGGGGCGCCGGATCTGCCTTGTTGATGTACCGAAGGAGTAAAAACTCAAGGGCGAGGAAACCGGTGTACCCCAGTGCAATCAGCAGGAAGCCGGTGACGGCCAGCATGGGAGAGCTGCTGCGGAACCAGAACAGCCAGCCGAAAGCCGCGGCGACCAGGGTCAGGGTGATGAATCTTTGCAGTTGAGCCAGCATGAATGAATCGGCGCGAGATCAAACCCGCAGTATCTCAGGCCAGTGTGACATCCTTGCCCGACATTTTTTTGGCGAGGCCTTGCGCCAGGCGATTCACGGCGCCGTAGATGGAAAGTTGCGGATTGGCGCCAATGCTGGTGGGGAAAAGCGACCCGTCGTGAATCGAAAGATTTTCGAGTTGCCAATGCACGCCGTCGGGCCGGGTAACGCCCTGTCGTTCAGCGCCCGCAAGGCTGCAGCCGCCCATGACATTGGCGCTCACCACCCGCGTGAGCATCGGCTTCATGGGCAAGGCATTGACCGCATCACGCGCCTCGGCCCAAGAGGTATAGGGCCTGGCCATTTCGTGCAGCGGCAAAACCTGTTTGGCACCCGCTGCAAACTGGATTTCCATCATTGACAGCAGAGCCCTGCGCCCACCCTCCATGACGTAGTCCGTCAGCGGAKAGTCCAGCACGGCGGAGTTGTCACTGCGCAGCTTCACCTGGCCGCCAGGCGACTCATCATGAAAACCATCGCGAAGCAAGGCCAGCAGCGTGTGGTTGTAGGGAAAAGACTTGAGCAGGTCGTGCTGACTCTGACCGAAGCCCGGGACTGTCGACGCAAAAATGATCGGGTGCAGAGGTGGGGCTTCCAGCTTGTAGCCAATCGGTCCGTCAATCGCCTGGGTTTCCAGGAAATGGTCAGAGTAGATAGTTTGCGGCGCACCGCTCCAGGCCTCCACCTTCTGGGCAAACACACTGGAGGACATCACGACCGGGTGCAGGAATGTCCGGGCGCCCAGCACGCCGTGCGGGTCGGGGGCCTGGGAGCGCAGCAGGACGGCCGGCGAGTTGATGGCACCACCGGCCAGCACATAGTGTTTTGCTCTTATTTTGATAGCTGGTTGCGCATGTCCTGATTGGGCCAGCGCCCCATTTGGCTCTACACCCCGGCATATCAGCGCGGTGACCCTGCCATTGGCCAGTTCAAGGCTTTCTGCGCGGGTTTCAGTGAGCAGTTGCGCCCCGCGGTCGAGCGCGGCGGGAATGGTGGTGACCAACATGGACTGCTTGGCATTGGTGGGGCAACCCAATCCGCACGAGCCCAGGTTCCAGCAACCCTTGACGTTGCGGGAGATCGCCGAAGCGGGAATGCCCAGTTTGGCGGCGCCTCTTCGCAACAGGTCGTTGTTCTCGTTCGGCGGCACCAGCCAGGGCGTGATGTTCAGCCGCTGCTCGGCCTGCGCGAAATACGGTGCAAGCGCTTCCACGGTGTAGCCCCCCAGCCCAAACCTGTCCTGCCAGAATTGAAGCGTGGAAGCGGGTGTTCGGAAAGAGCTGGTCCAGTTCACCGTGGTGGAGCCACCCACGCAGCGCCCCTGCAGGATGTTGATGGCTTTGTCTTCTGTTTTGCGGGCGGCGCTTTCCTGGTAAAGCGAAGGATAGGCCTCTGACTCTTTCTGGTTGAAATCCGAGCTGCTTCTAAGCGGGCCTTCTTCAACGAGCAACACCTGCAAGCCGGCCTTGGCCAACAGCTCGGCCGTGACTCCGGCGCCTGCGCCGCTGCCGATAATGGCGACGTCACAGGTGATTTTTTCAGGTACCGGGCCGAGCGCGCCACCCATGACTTTCCAGCCGCGCGCAATACCTTCGCGGATCGGGTCTTTCAGTTGACTCATGCTGCTTTCGATGGCTTCAGATTTTGACGGGACCGGGATAGCCCAACATTGGCCAGCTGGACGGCTCGGAAAAATACGCGCCGGCCGTGATGTCGTGCAGGGCGGCGTACGCCTGCTGGCGCAGCGCGAAGCTTGACAGGCGCATATCCTGAAGCGCCTGCTGGATATCTGCAACAGAGGCTTCGGGCCAAGGCCGGCTCAAGCGGGCCAGCGCATGCCGGCCGCCAGCACTGGCCAGCAACGCCAGCAGCTGGGACAACTCCGCCTGCGCATGAGGCGGAAGGGATTGAACCAGGATGTCGATCCGGCTGAGCAAGCCCTGCAGCGCAATTTCGCGTGGGCCGGCGTCTGCAGGCAGCGTCGTATCCAGAACGGCGCGGCCCACGGCGGAAAAAATCTCACGCCCCGAGTGAGTCAAGACTCCCCCGGTCAGGCCAGGCTGCAGCAAAGCAGCAGCGCCGCCGGCGACAACCAGCACGGCCGCCGACGCGGCACCGAGCTTGAGAAGCGTTCTTCTTTGCATCCGGGAAGTTTCTCATGCGCATTTAGGTTTCTATAGGGGGCCGTACCTAGATAAACTCCGGGTTTGTATGGACGCATCCGCACAACAAATTCATCACGCACTGCAAACCGTTGCGCAGCTTCGGCAGCAGCACGCGGCAGACCCACCGCTGGCCAGGGCGAGCGCGGAGGTCAAACGGTTTCAGGCGCGCCGTTTTCAGGCCACTTACTCGGACCTGCTGCACAGCCCGCGGTATAAAACTGCCGCCACCTTCTTCCTGCAGGAGCTGTACAGCGACAAAGACTACGCCGAACGCGACCAGCAGTTTGCGCGTATCGCAAGCACCATCGCCAAACTTTTCCCGCAACCTGTTGTCAGCACGGCTGCCGCGCTGGCGGAAGTGCACGCGCTGACGGAGAAACTCGACGACCTCATGGCGCGGGAATGGCTGGCGGACACCGCAGCCATCCCGGAAAGCGGCGACTGTGGGAGATACATCCGGTGCTGGCGCCGGGTCGGGGATGTAGCCGCACGCACCCGGCAGCTTGAAGTTGTCCTGCACCTTGGGGACGAACTCAACCGCCTGACGCGGACGTTCGGCCTTCGCACGCTGCTCAAGATGATGAGAGGGCCAGCTGCCGCGGCGGGGTTGAACTCCCTGCAGCACTTTCTGGAAACCGGCTTTGACGCCTTTGCCAACATGCGCGGAGCCGACGAGTTCCTGCGCTTGATCAAGGACCGCGAAACGGCCTGGATTCATACCCTGTTCGCGGACGATGCTGTCACCTGCGAGACCAGATTGGGCCATTTGCTGGCTGCCGGACCGTAATGCCACGCCGGCATTAGGACAAGCCCCATAAGGATTCCACTGCGCGGCTTTCACAATGGGCCGCAAGGAGTGTGTATGAACAAGCATTGGCTCAAAAGTTATCCCGCAGGCGTCTCACACGAGATCGACACCGAGCAGTTCCGCTCGTTGAATCATCTGCTGGAGGACTCGTTCAAGAAAAACGCGGCCAAACCTTTTTCGGTTTGCATGGATCGCTGGATGACGTACGGACAGCTCGATGAGCTGTCGTCGGCTTTAGGTGCCTGGCTGCAAAGCTTGGGTCTTGAGAGCGGGGCGCGGGTTGCGATCATGCTGCCAAATGTTCCGCAGTTTGCAGTCACCATGTCGGCCATCCTGCGGGCAGGCTATACCTG
>NZ_JBFUCA010000426.1:0-3805 GCF_056405475.1 Polaromonas sp. P1_G4 | reverse complement strand
GGTGGACAGGGCACAAACCTGCTCCACCACGTTGTAAAGCTGGCGCACGTTGCCTGGCCAGGCGGCCGTGGTCAGGGCCTTGAGGGCCTCGGGTGCGAAACCGCTCAGGCGCTTGTCGTACTTGGCCGCCAGTTTGAGGAGAAAGTGGTTGGCCAGCAACGGGATGTCTTCGCGGCGCTCCGACAGCGGGGGCAAGGTCAGCGTGACGACATTGAGCCGGTAATAAAGGTCGGCGCGGAACTGGCCCTCAGCCATGGCAGCGTCAAGGTCGCGATGCGTGGCCGAGATGATGCGCACATCCACCGGAATCGACTGGCTGGAGCCCAGCGGCCGCACCACCCGCTCCTGCAACACGCGCAGCAGCTTGACCTGGAGCGCGGGCGGCATGTCACCGATTTCATCGAGCAGCAAAGTGCCGCCGTCTGCAGCCTGGAAAAGGCCTTTGTGATTGGCCACCGCATCGGTGAAGGCGCCCTTGACGTGGCCAAACAGCTCGGATTCCAGCAAGGCCTCGGGGATGGCGCCACAGTTCACGGCAATAAAGGGCTTGCTGGCCCGTGCGCCTGCCTGGTGGATGGCTTGTGCGAGTAGTTCCTTGCCGGTGCCGCTTTCACCGCGCAGCAGCACGCTGGCGTCCGACTGCGCCACCATGCGCGCTTCAGCCAGGGCTTCGGCCATGCGGCTTGAGCGGCTGATGATCTGGTTCTGCCAGGCTTCGGGGCTGCCCTGTTTGGCCGGGTTGGCGGGGGCACTCAGCGCCAGCGCCTGGGCAATCTTGTCGAGCAGGCTTTTGCCGTCAAAGGGCTTGGTGAGATAGGTGAACACGCCGCGTTCGGTGGCTTCCACGGCATCAGGAATGGTGCCATGCGCGGTCAGCAAAATCACCGGCAGCGAAGGATGCTGCTGGCGTATGTCGTCGAACAGCGCCAGGCCGTCCCGGCCGGGAAGCCGCACATCGCTGAGTACCAGCTGCGGCCGTTCAATATGAAGCTGCGTCAGCGCCGCTTCGGCCGACGTGACCGCCGTGACGCGATAGCCCGCTGCGGTCAGCCGCATGGTGAGCAGGCGCAGCATGTCGGCGTCATCATCAACCACGAGCAGGTGGGGTGCTGTCAGGGCTGAGTCGCTCATGGTGCGGTGGGGCGGGCCCGGCTGGCAGGGGGTATGGGCGCCGAGGCTGTTGCCGCCGGCTGCCGGCTGGTGAGGCTGCGCTCAATGGCCTTCAGCGCCTCCAGCCGCTCGTTGGTCTGGTCCAGCCTGCGCTGCGCATCGCGCAGTTGCTGGCCTTGTTTGTCAAGCTGCTCTTCCAGGCGGCGCTGTTCGGCGTAGCGTGACGCCAGCAGCCTTGCCAGCGGATGCAGCGGCTGGGCATCGGCATTGCCCAATACGCGGGCCAGCAGCTCCTGCGCGCGTATCAGTTCGGGCAGCTGCCGCAGTTGGGCCAGCACCAGCGAGAGCTGGAGTTGGGCCTCGGGGCTGGCGGCGTCTCCGAGCCGCCCGGTTTCCTGGGTGAGCTCCGGCGGCTGCATGAGGCGCACGCGCTCGGCGTAAGCCAGCATGCGCAAGGTCATGCCGCTGGCAAAAACGACGGATTCCGGGAGCGGCGCGGGCTGGCTGGTGCTGGCCCGCGCCGCTTCGGCGGCAGAGGCTGCGGCCCGGGCTGCCAGGACGGCTGCGGTGTCAGGGCCGCGCTCGTTGGCGGGGCCGCTGCTGCAGGCTGCCAGCAAGGCCGACGTCACCAGGGCCGGCAACAGGCCGCGCCCGGAGAAGCGGGCCGCAGGCGGAGGAGGGGGAAAATCAGTACTTGGAAACATGAGGAAGCTCTATTCTGAAGTGTGCACCAGGTTGATCGGGCATCAGGACGATGCTTCCACCATGTGCGGCAATGTATTCGTGAACGATGGACAGACCGATACCGCTGCCCCGAACCACGTCGACCGGCTGGCGTTCACCGCGGTAAAAGGGCTCGAAAATCCGCTCGCGGTCGGCCTGCGCCACGCCGACGCCCTGATCGTGGATGTCGATGCGGACGAAACCCCGCAGCGGACTCAGTTCCAGCCGGATCTGCCCTTTGGGTGGTGAATAGCGGATGGCGTTGGACAGCAGGTTGGCCAGCGCAGTGCCGATTTTTTCGGGGTCGATTTCCATCACAACGGGCTCGCCGACGACGCTGACCGTCAGGTCCCGTGCGCGCCACTGCAGGCGCTGCGCGTACACCTGCTCCTCGAGGAGTTGCAACAAGTCGACATTCTGGCGGTTCAACTGGCGCGCCTCGAACGCGGCCGTATTAAAGCGCAGCAGGTCTTCAATCTGGCTTTGCAGCACGCCGGTGTTGTGCCTGAGGATTTGCGCTATTTCGCGCTGGTCATTGCTCAGCGTGCCGGCTACACCGTCTTCCAGCAGCGACACCCCTTCGCGCAGCGATGCCAGCGGTGTTTTGAGTTCGTGCGAAATATGGCGCAGGAAACGCGATTTATCGGCGTCCAGCTCCACCAGCCGCAGGCGCAGCCAATTCAGGCGCTGCCCCACCAGGGCCAGGTCGGCCGGCCCCTGGATGGTGATGACCTGGTCGAGCCGGTTTTCCCCCAGGCCCACGATGGCGTTCTCCAGGCGCCTGAGCGGCAACGTGAACCACACGCCGAATGCCAGCGCCATGGCGATGGCCAGCACGATGGCCCAGGTTACCTGCTGGGTCAGCCGCTGGCGGCTGGCCTCGAGCTTGCCCTCCAGCGACTTGTTGCGTTGCTGAATCGCCTGTTGCACCTGCACGGCGATGGCGGCGTTGACACTTTCCAGTTCGCGGAATTCTTGCGCCAGCTGGCGTTCCCGGTCCAGCGCGGTACCGGTCGGGCCGGTCAGCAGATCGCCGATGCTCTGCATGTGCGCGCGCCATTGCCGGGCTTTGGCCACCGGTACRTCTTCTCGCGCCAGACTGGTCAGGATACTCGCAGCTTCACGGGCCTCGTCACCGAAGCGCTCACGCAATACCCGGTCGTCGAGGACGACCGACTGGCGGGATGTACGCTCCATCGATACGCTGCGCTCGGCCAGGGACTGCGCCGCGCTGCTGAGTTCGAGGGCACGTGCGGCATTGCTGCGGCTTTGCAGCGAAAGGTCTTCCAGGGTAAACAGCGCCCGCAGCGAGGCGGCGCCCAGCAGGGCAGCAATCAGCAGGAAGGCGATCACCAGAAGTTGCCGGAACGAAAATCGTTGCAGCATGCGTGTCGAGTGCTTGAGCAACGCGCGGGCGGTCTCAGGCCGCCACGGCGACGTCCCGCGTCAGGACTTCGCCGCGCAGCGAACGCTGCGTGGCCTGGGTGATGGTGATGTCCAGCATCTGGCCGATGAGGCGCGGCTGGCCCTTGAAGTTGACCACGCGGTTGCACTCCGTGCGGCCCATGAGTTCGGTCGGATCCTTGCGCGAGGCGCCTTCCACCAGAATGCGCTGCACCGTGCCCTGGCGGCTGGCGCTGATGGCGCGCACGCTGTCGTCAATCGCGGCCTGCAAATGTTGCAGACGCTTGAGCTTGACCTCGTGCGGTGTGTCGTCCTGCAGCGCGGCGGCGGGGGTGCCGGGGCGTGGGCTGTAAATGAAGCTGAACGAGGTGTCGTAGCCGATCTCGTCGATCAGCTTCATCATCTTGCCGAAGTCGTCTTCGGTCTCGCCGGGGAAGCCCACGATGAAATCGCTGCTCATGGCCAGATCCGGGCGGATGGCGCGCAGCTTGCGGATGGTGCTCTTGTATTCCATGGCGGTGTAGCCGCGCTTCATCGCCATGAGGATGCGGTCGGAGCCGTGCTGAAC
>NZ_JBFUCA010000425.1:0-3814 GCF_056405475.1 Polaromonas sp. P1_G4 | reverse complement strand
GGGCGAGGGCCACGCAAACAAGGTAGGGCAGGTACACCAGCAGCCAGTAACCGCCGAAGGCCACACCACGCCGCCAGGCACGCCAGGCGCAGGTGATGGTGAAGGCAAAAACGCTGAGTGTGATGGCGTGAAACATCGGCACCATGCGGTCGTACTGCTCAACGAAGGGGCTGGCCGTCATGTACACGAGGCACAGCGCAACCAGCGCGCGCGCCATGCGGTGAAAGTTCCGCCCCTGCAGCCCGCCGAAGATGGACCGGGTGAACTGGAGGTTGAAGGCCAGGGCGCCCATCACAGACAACACAATCGCGTGGCTGGCAAAGGTTGTGGCGTGGGGCCACAGGTAACGCTGGGCCGCGCCGGTGTAGCAAAGGGTGGCCATGACGGTAAACACAAGGTAGCCGGCATACCAGGCATAGGTGCGGTCGCGATAGGCCAGCGCCATCTGGGCGCAGAAGAGAGCCAGCGTGATGATCACCCCCAGCTRCAGGCCCACCCACAACATCTGCACCACATCTCGCCGGGACGCCTCTGCCGTACCTACCAGCACGGGACTCAGATTGACGGGCAAGCGGTGTACCACGCGGACAAAAATGTCCTGCGCGTCCGCGCCGGGCTGCGGCAACGGAAAACGCGGCCGCAGCGAATCGACAGGCCACCGCACATGCGCCACAAAGTCCCCGGCCACAGCCATGCGCCATGCACCGCCCGCATCGCGCTGAAAGAACTCATACCGATCCACGATCACGGTGGGAAATTCCAGCAGCCAATCGGTGCCATTCACCACACCCCCCGGCGCCAGCGTCATGCGCAGCCAAAGCGGCGAGGCCGCACTCACTGCATAACGCTTGCCGCTCACCAGGGGCTTGAAGAGCGCGGCATCCATGGCCGCAACCTGCGCAACGGTGGCGCTTGCGGGCAAGCCTTCGAGCACCTGCAGCGGGGCGGGGTAGGACGCCGGACTGCCGGCAGCGACGGGCGGGGAATTCAGCCCGAGCAGAAAGACCAGCCCCAACACACCGGTCCAGAGCAGCGGATTGCACTGCCGCCACGAAGCCGAACGGGTTGCGCGCTGTTCTTTCATGAAGTCCATTCTTTACCCGAGATGCTATTAATACAGGAGCAACGAGAACCCGTCAATTAAAGGCTTAAAGCACCTTTTATAGCTCATCACAGGTGGTCGCCGTCGACGTAGTACCAACGGCCTAACTCGCGAACAAAGCGGCTGCGTTCGTGCAGCCGCACGGCCGGGCTGCCGGGGGTTTTCTGGCGGGCGACGAATTCGACCTCGGCGTGGGTGTCATCGATCTGGCGATGGCTGCGCACTTCCAGGCCCAGCCATTTCACACCGGGATCGAATTCAATCGATGCCGGCCGATGGCTGGCATGCCAGGTAGCGAGCAGGTAGTCGGCACGCCCGGCCACAAAGGCGGTGTAGCGCGAACGCATGAGGGACTCGGCGTCGGGCGCGGGCACGGTGTCGAAGTGACCAAGGTAGCGGCCACAGCAATTTGCGAACAGCAACGGTTTTTTGGCCGGGCCTGTGCGGCCGCAGGGGCACGGCCGAGATGGCGATGGGTTCGGCATCACCCGGGCATCAGCCGCAGGAGTTGTTGTTTGCGCGGGCCTTGCGCTCTTCCAGCGTTTCGGTGGGCGCGCCCTGCTTCACCCATTCGGCATAACCACCATCGATATGGGCCACATTGCGCATGCCCATGTCCTGCAGGGTTTTGGTGGCCAGTGCGCTGCGCCAGCCGGCCCCGCAAAAGAGGATGAACTCCTTGCCCTCATCGGCAAACAGCGGCTTGTGGTACGGCGACTCGGGGTCAACCCAGAACTCGAGCATGCCGCGCGGTGCGTGGAAGCTGTCCACCACGGTGCCGGCTGTCAGCTCGCGCACATCGCGGATGTCGACGATCTGTACCCTGGGGTCGCTGAGTTTTGACCTGGCCTCTGCCACGGAATAGGTTTTGACCTGCGCCATGGCCTCGTCGACCAGTGCGCGGAATCCTTTGGTGATGGGCATGCTCTGTCTCCTGCTGTGGATCGGCAAGTTTACGGTTTGCTGCACGCAGTTGAACCAGACCCCTGACCAAAACCCAGCAGGGGCCGCGGAACCGGCTTTGCCGGGCCGCAGGCGCAGCGGCCCCCTCGGGGGGCAGGGAGCSACACGAAGTGCGCGACCGTGGGGGCTAAAGAGATCTTTGGATGATGATCTTTTGAACGTCGGAAGTGCCTTCGTAAATCTGGCACACCCGCACATCGCGGTAAATGCGTTCCACCGGAAAGTCACTGACATAGCCGTAGCCGCCCAGCGTCTGGATGGCAGCGCTGCAAACCTCTTCGGCCATTTCGCTGGCAAAAAGCTTGGCCATGGCGGCTTCTTTCAGGCAGGGCAGGCCGGCGTCGCGCAGGCTGGCAGCGTGCCAGATGAGCTGGCGGGCCGCTTCAATCTTCGTTGCGCAATCAGCCAGGCGAAAGCCTACTGCCTGGTGGTTAAAGATGGCGGTGCCAAAGCTCTGGCGCTCTTTGGCGTAGCTGAGGGCAAACTCGAACGCGCTGCGCGCCATGCCCACGCTTTGCGCGGCGATGCCGATGCGCCCGCCTTCGAGTGCGCCCAGCGCGATCTTGTAGCCTTCGCCCTCGTTGCCGATCAGGTTGTCGGCCGGGATGCGGCAGTTGTCAAAATTGATTTGTGCGGTGTCGCTGGAGTGTTGGCCCAGCTTGTCTTCGAGCCGCGCCACCACATAGCCGGGTGCGCTGGTGGGCACGATGAAGGCACTCATGCCTTTTTTTCCGGCGCCCTTATCGGTAACGGCGATGACGATGGCGGCATGGCCGTTCTTACCGCTGGTGATGAACTGCTTGACGCCATTGATCACATACTCGTCGCCGTCTTTGACGGCCGTGGTTCGCAGTGAAGAGGCATCGCTGCCAACATGCGGCTCGGTCAGGCAAAAGACGCCGAGCATTTCGCCCTGCGCGAGTTTTGTCAGCCACTGCTTTTTCTGCTGCACATTGCCGTAGCGCATGAGGATGGCATTGACCGGGCAGTTGGTGACGCTGATGGCGGTGCTGGTGCCGCCGTCGCCCGCCGCGATTTCTTCGAGCACCAGCGCCAGCGTGAGGTAGTCAAGGTTCGCGCCGCCGAATTCCTCGGGCACGCAGATGCCGTAGGCTCCCAGCGCGGCCAGGCCTTTGTGCGCCTCGATCGGGAAGTGGTGCTCCTTGTCCCAGCGCGCGGCGCGCGGCCAGAGTTCGGCCTGCGCAAAGTCGCGCACCGCGTCGCGGATCATCGTTTGGTCTTGGGTCAGGATCATCGAAATCTTTCAGTGGAGTGCAGGGCTCACCATGTGCTGAAACGCCGACCGTCGTAGTCGAGAAAAGCGCCCTTGTGCTCGGGCTTGAGCCCGGCCAGCGTGGCACGCATGGCCGTGACACTTTGAACCGTGGTGAGCGGTGCATCCCGGCCGCCCATGTCGGTTTGAACCCAGCCGGGCGACAGGGCCACCATGATGGCGCGCGGGTAGTCATGCTGGGCAGACGCCACGGCCATGTTCAGCGCAGCCTTGCTGACGCGGTAGGTCCAGCTGCTGCTGGACGGGACCTCGCCAATGCAACCCATGCCGCTGGTGATGAAGGCAAAGCGTCCCTTGCCGCCACCACCAAGCCGGGAGGCCTCGACCATGGGCGCGACTTGCGGAATGGCCTGCATGGCGCCCAGCACATTGGTGTGCAGGGTGTGGTCAAACGCCTCGCGCGTCGGCGGCGTCAGTGCATCGCCCTGCGGAAAGACGCCGGCCACGTAGAGGGC
>NZ_JBFUCA010000424.1:0-3819 GCF_056405475.1 Polaromonas sp. P1_G4 | reverse complement strand
GACCTGCGGATGGAATAAGCCCCGAAATAGAAGATCACATACGACACGAGCATCAAGACAAAACCAACCCCCTTGAGGTTGTCTGAGCCTTCAAACAGTATCTGGGCAAAAATGGCCAGCGGAACATAAATGACGAATTGGGTCGTCGCATTCGACGCCGGATTGATTTTTCGCACCCAGGTGGATTGGACGAACATCCAGACGATCATGAAGACCCCAAGCGTGAGGAGCGTAAACAGCAGCACCAAAGCCCAATGCAATTGGGGTGGCGCCGGGTAAGCGTCTGCGTTCATACCGCCGCCTTGTGGCCCGGGGTTGGTGAAAGGATCCGGTTGGTAGTCACTCATAAGCGTCTTTTTTCTTTTTTTAATCGATCAATCGCGCGAGGCCATCGGCGACCGCCCGCGATAGGCAGCAAAGCTGGCCGGTCGCCTTACAACGCCTTGCCCAGCCGGGCCACACCCTCTTCAATCTTCGCCACATCCGCGGTGGCAAAGCTCAGCCGCAGCGTGGCCAGGTCCGGGTTGCTGGCGTAGAACGGCGCGCCGGGCACAAAGGCCACGAGCTGCTCAATGGCTTTTTTGGCGAACTCGCCGGCGTCTTTGCTTTTGCCGCCCGCGCCCGTCAGGCGTGCCCAGAAGAACAAGCCGCCCTGCGGCTGGGTGAATTCAATCGCGTCACCGAGCTCGCGCTTGAGCGCTGCGCCCATGGCATTGGCGCGCTCGCCGTACACCTTGCGCACATGGGTCAGCGTGGCGGGCATGCGGCCGGCCTTGAGGTATTGGGCAGCGGTGGCCTGGGCGAAGGTGCTGGTGTGGGCGTCGCTGAACTGTTTGCACATGGTGGCTTTGGCCAGCAGTTCGGCGGGGGCGATCATCCAGCCCACGCGCAGGCCGGGGCTCAGCACCTTGCTGAGTGAACCGCAATGCGCCAGCAGCTCGCGGCTGCCAGGCACGCCGGCGCTCAAGGCCAGCAGTGAGGGTGGCGGCGCCTCACCAAAGTAGAGGTCACCGTAGGGGTCGTCTTCGACGATCAGCGTCTGGTATTTGACGGCCATCTCGAGCACCTTCTTGCGGCGCTCCAGGCTGAGCAGCGCGCCGCTGGGGTTGCCGAAGGTGGGAATCAAATACACAAACTTGGGTTTGTGCTGGGCGATGAGTTGTTCGAGCTCGTCGGTCTTGACGCCATGGGCGTCAATCGGCGCGCTGATGAGTTCTGCGCCGTACAGGCGAAAACACTGGATGGTGGCCAGGAAGGTGGGGCCTTCGACGATGACCTTGTCGCCGGGGGAGATCATGGTTTTGCCCAGCAAATCAAGCGCCTGCTGGCTGCCGGTGGTGACGATGAGGTTTTCGGGGGCGACGTCTTTGGCGCCCTTGGTGGCCATGAAGGCGCTGAGCTGTTCGCGCAGCGGGCCGTAGCCTTCGGTGGCGCCGTATTGCAGCGTGCCGCCGGGTTCTTCGTTCAGGGCCTTGTTGCTGGCCTCCTGGATGCCGGCCACGTCGAACATGGCGGGGTCCGGAAAACCGCCGGCAAAGCTGACGATGCCGGGCTTGCCCAGCAGTTTGAAAAGTTCGCGGATGGCGGAGGTTTCAACGTTGTTGAGGCGGTCGGCAAATTGCAATGGCATGGGGGTCTCGCTTTCTGTTTTGTATTGTCGCCAATTTGCGCGCAGGTTTCCTGCGGCTTGGGCCGCCGGTTGCCTTGCGGCCGCCGGGAAGTTGACAGAGTATTAATCTAGAGTAATACTCTAGTCATGAGTTCTGCCACACCCCCTGCCGCTGCCGCCCTCTCTACCCGGGACCGCCTGCTGGACGCCGCCACCAAGGTGTTCCTGGCGCATGGCTTCACGGCCGCGTCGATGGACATGGTGCGCCAGGAGGCGGGCGTGAGCAACGGCAGCCTGTACCACCACTTTCCCACCAAGGCACAGCTGGCCGATGCGCTGTATGCGCACACGCTGCGCGATTTCCATGCGGCGCTGATGCAGCCCATCAGCGGCAAGGCCTCGGCCCAGGCCGGCGTCAAGGGCCTGATGCGCGCGTACATCCAGTGGGTGCTGCAACACCCTGACCAGGCACGGCTGCTGCACACGCTGCGGCGCGGCGGTGACATGGCAGGCGGCGCCGAGATCGACGCGGCCAATGAGCAGGCCTTTGCCACGCTGAAGGCCTGGGTAGCGCAGCAGGTGGAGGCCGGCGAGATGCGGGCCATGCCTTTTCACCTGTGGATGGCGCTGATGTTTTCACCGGCGATGTCGCTTACGCAGGGCTGGGTCAGCCAGCCCACCCCGGYCGTCACACCCAAAGTGAGGGCCGCACTGGAACACGCGGCCTGGATGGCCGTGGCGCCCTGAACACGTTCCCGATTCAACCAGGAGTACTTGCATGAAAGTTGTCAATGTTCATCAACGTTTGCTGCACGCGAGCCCGCAGCAGGTAGGCGCGCTGATTGATGCGCTGGGTTCGCAGGCCGATACGCTGTGGCCCGGGAAGGCATGGCCGCGCCTGAAGTTCGACAGGCCGCTGGCGGTGGGTGCCATCGGTGGGCATGGGCCTATCCGCTATGTGGTGGAAGCCTATACGCCGGGCCAGTCGGTGCGGTTTCGCCTTACCGCGCCGGTGGGTTTTGACGGCTGGCACGGTTTTGAGGTGCTTGAGGCCACGCCTGCGCATTGCGTGCTGGAGCACCGCATTGAGATGAACACACACGGCACTGGCCTGCTCTTGTGGCCGCTGGTGATTGGCCCCCTGCACGACGTCTGCGTGGAAGACGTGCTGTCGCAGGCGCAGCTCTCGCTGGGCAACGAGCCACGGCAGGTGCCCTGGCCGGCCTACATACGCCTGCTGCGCTGGCTGGTGTCGGGCGGCAGGCGGTTGACCCCGCCGTTTTCACGCAGGCAACATGCCCGCTGACTTGCTGGCCTGGGGCCGTCAGGTGCTGGGGCAACAGCCCTTCAGCGCGATGCTGAACGCGCAGCTGGATGCCTTTGCGCCCGGCGGCGCGGAGCTGTCGGTGCCTGTGGTGCCTGGCCTCTTGCAGCAGCACGGCTTTGTGCACGGCGGTGTGTTGTCTTACTTGGCAGACAACGCGCTCACGTTTGCGGGGGGCTCGGTGCTGGGCGACTCTGTCACGTCAGAGTTCAAGATCAACTACCTGCGCCCGGCCAAAGATGCCGAGCGCCTGCTGGCCGTGGCCACGGTGGTAGGCAGCGGCAAGACGCAGGCGGTGTGCCGATGCGATATTTTTGTGCTACGCGGGAAGGAGCGCATCTTGTGCGCAGCAGCGCAGGGCACGATACGCAAAGCGGGCTAGCCACAGCAACACGGGGCCGCTGGCGCTAGACTTGCCGGCATGCCTTTGACCCAGACGCAAGAGCTCGCGCCCAACCCGCACCAGCATACCTACATCGCCCGCATCAACCGGGTGGTAGACCACGTCAGCGCCAACCTGGACGGCACGCTGGACCTGCAAACGCTGGCCGATGTGGCGCACTTTTCACCTTGGCACTTTCACCGCGTGTTCCAGGCGGTCACGGGCGAAACCCTGGCCGACTGTGTGCGCCGCCTGCGGCTGGAGTCGGCGGCGCAGCGCCTGATATTTACGCAGCAGACCGCATTGCAGGTGGCGCTTGACACAGGTTTTGCGTCAGCCGAGGTCTTCAGCCGGGCCTTTCGCGCCCACTTCGGCACAACGCCTACGGCCTGGCGGCGTGGCGACTGGCGTGAGTGGGCAACGCGCCACGTGCTTGAACATGGCAAGAATCATCAAGCCCATCACAAGCCGAATCAAGACTCCATCATGGCGCTGTTTAAAGAT
>NZ_JBFUCA010000423.1:0-3831 GCF_056405475.1 Polaromonas sp. P1_G4 | reverse complement strand
GGGCTGAAGCCAGCCATGTCTACCGGGTCGAATGGCAGGCTGGCCGCGACGAGGATGCCACGATGGCCGGGCGTTCGATGTTCTCTTCACCCAGCCAGGCCTTCCTCGAACTCAGCTTTGCGGAACAAACCGTCAGGCTGGATTCGAAAAGCAGCAAGCTGGCGCTGGGCCGGGCCGCCGATGCGGCGCTGACCTTGAACGACCCCCGTGTTTCGCGCATGCATGCCACCCTCGAATGGCGCGGCGGGCATTTTGTATTGACAGACGCTTCCAGCTACGGCACCTGGGTGTACCTGGGCAACCAGAGTGAGGCGGTGGTGCTGCGGCGCACCGAGTGCTACCTGGTTGGCAGCGGCCAGATCGTGCCGGGCTGCGAGCGTACCGACGAAAATGCCCCGCTTGTCACGTTTTCCATCAGGACCTGATCCGCGGAAGAGGGCGGATTCCGGACCTTTTTCGCTGCATGATGCAGGCTAGAATCGTTTTTTGTTTCAAGACGTAGGCGTCCCCCACAGGCCCGCAGCACGGTTTCCGCCAGTTACGTCCATTTCCATTCCCTCATGAGTCTCAAGAAACTTGGCCGTTACGATCTCATCCGCGTCCTCGGCAAGGGGGCGATGGGGCTGGTGTATGAGGGGCGGGATCCCAATCTTGACCGCCGGGTGGCGATCAAGACCATCAAGGTCGAAAATCTGTCGGAAGAAGCCGCCGCAGAGTACGAAGTGCGTTTTCGCACCGAGGCCCGGTCTGCGGCGCGCCTGCAGCATCCGCATATTGTCAGCGTCTATGACTCCGACCGTGACGGCGACATTGCCTTCCTGGTCATGGAATTCGTCGACGGCGACGACCTCAAGCACCACCTGGACAAGGGCAACCTCTACACCCTGGAGCAGACCCTGGGCATCATGGGTGACCTGCTTTCGGCGCTGGATTACGCGCACAGGCAAAGCATCGTCCACCGCGACATCAAACCGGCCAACCTGCTGATCGAGACGAGCGGGCGTGTCAAGCTCACCGACTTTGGTGTGGCACGCATCCAGGATTCCGGCGAAGCCACCCGTACGCAGGGTTCCATGGTCGGAACGCTGAAATACATGTCGCCCGAGCAGGTGCAGGGCCGGCCGATTGACGCCCGCGCAGACCTGTTTGCCGCTGGCATCGTGCTGTATCAACTGCTCACCGGGAAGCGGCCGTTTGACGGTGACACCGACTTCGCCACCATCCAGCAGATCGTCGGGCATACCCCGGTCATGCCGGGTGCGTTCAATGCCCGATTGCCCGCTGCGCTGGATGCCGTGGTGGCCAAGGCCCTGGCCAAATCGCGCGACCAGCGTTATGCCAGCGCGCAGGAGTTCCTTGCTGCGCTGCAGGCCGCGGCACGCGAGGCGCCCGATATCTCGGTGGTTCCGACCGCCGTGCCGCCCGGGCCCGGCAGCAGTTCAACCTGGACTTCCACCATGCTGTCCGGCGAAGCGCTGGTTGACCAGCCGTCAGGCACCAGCGCCAACATCTCGGTCGTGACGCAGGAGCTCGAGCTCGTCTACTGGAAAGACATCAAGGAGTCCATGGATGTGGAAGACATCCAGGGCTTTCTGGCCAAGTTCCCGTCGGGTATCTATGCCGACCTGGCGCGCCGCCGCCTCAAAAAACTCGGCGTGCCTGGCGCAGACGACTCGGACATCGGCCGGCGCCTGGGTACCGGAACGCTGATTGTTCCGCGTCCCGATACACAACCAGCCCCTCCAGCGCCGGCCAGCGTATCCGCCTCCGGGACCGACACCGATATGGCCTGGAAGGCCCTTGAAGAGGCGGCAGCCAAGGCGCCTTTGCCGCCTCATGTGCCGGTGAAGCCCGCCGCCGATGACCCGGATGCCACGCGCCTGGGGACACCGGTGGTCGCTGCGGCGGCTCAGCCGGACCAGGAAGAGCATGATGCATCCACCGACTGGCCGGAGACCGTGTTCAGCGAGGCACCCGTGAGCCCGGCAGCACCTGAGCCTGCCAGCGGGCGGCCAACGCAAGGTGCAGCCGCAATTCCCGCCATGGGCCCAGCCGCGAATACCAACGACGCCGCACGGCCGCCGATAAAGTCAAAATCGGCACGGCGGCGCAGTCCCCTGGCGTCGCCCGGGGTCGCAACGACACCCGCAAAGGCAGCTTCACCTGCACCCTACCGCTACCTGGTGTGGGGTCTGGCGGGCCTGGTGGCGCTGGCCGTGATTGGCCTTGGATGGAAATCCCTTTCCGGTCGCGCTGCCCCTGCCGCCCCGTCTGCCATACCGGCCAATATAGCGGCCAAGGCAGCGCCCGGCGCGGCGGTGGCCACGCCGGCAGCTTCCACTTCGCCCGTGGTGTCTGCGGCGCCTGCTGCAGCTGCACCCGCAGTGCCAGCTGCGCAGGCCCAGCTTGCGGCCTCGGCTGCTTCCTCTTCTGTGGCGAAGGCACCCCTGTCTGCAGCCTCTAGGGCAGCGCTTGCGGCTGCGGCCGCTACCCGAAAAGCTGCATTGGAAAAAGAACGRCAGGCCAAACAGGTTCAGCCCAAATCCGCTGCTACCCCTTCCCCTTCGGTGACCGACCAAGCTGCCACACCGGCGCCGCAGGCGGCTACCGGCAATCCGCGGCAGGCCTGTGAAGGGCGCATCCTCCTCGGTTTCCAGATCTGCATGTCTGAGCAGTGTGCCAAGCCGGGCTTCGCCCAGCACCCGGTTTGTGTGGAGCGACGTGCCATGGAGCAGCGGCGGCGTGACGCCGAGCAGCAGTCGAACCGGTAATTGCCGTTCAATATCCCTGGACAGGCGGGTGCTATAAAATCAATAGCTGCTCGCGCCCGCTACTAAAGGCCTGGAGCTGTTTTTATTCGGATTCCTGGGCATGCCAGGCAGCAGGCCGGCGCTGCGCCTGTTGCTGGCGTTCCTGGGCCAGCTGCTCTTCCAGTTGTAAACGCCCCTGGGTGGCCACGGCGATGACCTTGGTACGGTCCTTGCGGTGCGGGTACATGCGTTCAAACAGCTCGAGGTTGTGCCGGCGAAAGCGCATCGCCGCCTGGCGCGCTTCGTGCGGCGGCTGGCCCAGCAGTTCCAGCACCGTGCGCGCGCTGCGCAGGCTGGACTCGAACACCTCACGTTCCACCTGCATCACGCCGCGGTCACGCAGCGCGTTCCAGTGCGTCACGTCACGCGCGCGGGCGACGATCTGCATCTGCGGAAAATGCTCGCGCGCCAGGTCGACGATCTTGAGCGATTGCTCCATGTCGTCGACCGACAGCACCAGGATTTTGGCTGTGGCCGCGCCGGCCGTGCGCAACAGGTCCAGCCGCGTCGCATCGCCGTAAAACACCCGGTAGCCGAAAGCCCGCACGGTTTCGACCATTTCCGCGTCGTGGTCCAGCACGGTGGCCGGAATGCCCTGGGCCAGCAGCATGCGGCCGACGATCTGGCCGTAGCGGCCGAAACCGGCAATGATGATGGGCGCCTCCTGCTGCTCGGAGATTTCTTCGAGTTGCGGCGTGTCGCAGCCGGCCCAGCGCGGCAGCAACAACTTGTCGACGGCCACCAGCAGCAGCGGGCTCAGCAGCATGGACAGTGCCACCGCGCCTATCAGCAGTGAGGCGATCTCAGCGGAAAACACATGCGCCCCGGCTGCTGCCTGGAACACGACGAAGGCGAACTCGCCGCCCTGCGCCAGCAGTACCGCGAACACCGGGCGTTCCTGGAAAGGCAGCTTCATGAGGCGCGCCAGGCCGTAAATCACCACCAGTTTCAAACCGAGGAAGCCCACCAGGATGGCGGCCATCAGCCCGGGCGATTTCCAGAGCACGCCAAAGTCGATGCT
>NZ_JBFUCA010000422.1:0-3844 GCF_056405475.1 Polaromonas sp. P1_G4 | reverse complement strand
CAAGAAAGGCCATCGCAGACCCGCACCGTGAATGCGGCTGGAGCGGCTTCACCTTCCTTGACCACGTCGAAGTGGTGATAGAAGGTTGCCACCTCATAGACCTCGGTCTGGGCCAGCCGCATCTCCTGGGCCAGCGCGGCCAGGTGCGCTGCCGACAGGTGGCCGAACTCGTCCTGGATCTTGTGCAGGTGTTCGATCAGCAAGTCTGGCCTGCGCGACTCGGAGCCCAACAGGCGTTGCACGTCGGCCAGCGCCTGCGGGTCAACGCGGCGACCCTTGGGCGCCTGGCGTTTACGCTGCTTGGAGGCGTCGATGACGGCGATGGGAATGATGGGATGGTTCATGAAGCGTAGTGGCTCGCTGTATGGCTGGCGTGGGCTGCCCGACCTAGATGACGCGCTCGGCGCGTAATTCGGCGATGTAGTCGGCGCCGTAACCCAGTTGCGTCAACACTTCGTCGGTGTGCTCGCCCAGCAGGGGGGAGCGCGTGACTTCAGTGGTGCTGTCGGACATCTTGATCGGATTGCCCACGGTCAGGTACTTGCCACGGGTGGGGTGGTCGACTTCAACAATGGTGCCCGTTTCGCGGAGCCCGGGTTCTTCCGAGATCTCTTTCATAGACAGGATGGGACCGCAGGGAATGTCGTACTTGTTCAGGATTTCCATGGCCTCGAACTTGGTCTTGGTCATGGTCCATTTCTCGATGCGCGCGAAGATGGGCTTCAAATGCAGCAGCCGGGCTGCCGGCGTCGCGAAAGCTTCGTCGTCAATCCAGCCTTCTTCGCCGATCACCTTGCACACGGCTGGCCACACGGCGCCCTGGGTGATGAAGTAGATATACGCGTTGGGATCGGTCTCCCAGCCCTTGCATTTGAGGATGGAGCCCGGCTGGCCACCGCCGGAGGCATTGCCGGCGCGCGGCACGGCCTCACCGAACTTGCCGTCTGGGTACTGCGGGTATTCATGCATGGTGCCGGTGCGCTCCAGGCGCTGCTGGTCGCGCAGTTTGACCCGGCACAGGTTCAGCACGGCATCCTGCATGGGCGCCAGCACTTTCTGGCCACGCCCCGTGGTGTTGCGTTGATAGAGGGCTGCGACGATTCCCAGGGCAAGGTGCAGGCCGGTTCCGCTGTCACCAATTTGTGCGCCCGTGACCATGGGTGGGCCATCGTCAAACCCGGAAGTAGAGGCCGAGCCGCCGGCACACTGGGCAACGTTCTCGTAAACCTTGCAATCTTCGTAGCGGCCGGGGCCAAAGCCCTTGACCGAGGCGACAATCATTCGGGGATTGAGTTTCTGGATGTGTTCCCAGGTGATGCCCATGCGGTCGAGCGCGCCAGGCGCAAAGTTTTCCACCAGCACGTCGCATTCCTTGATCAAAGTGTCCAGAACCTCTTTGCCTTTCGGCTTTTTGGTGTCCAGCGTGATCGAGCGCTTGTTGTGGTTGAGCATGGTGAAATACAGGCTGTCTACGCCGGGGATGTCGCGCAACTGTCCGCGAGTCGCGTCGCCTTCGCCGGCGCGTTCGACCTTGATGACGTCTGCGCCGAACCATGCCAGCAACTGGGTGCACGTAGGCCCGGACTGGACGTGGGTGAAGTCAAGGATGCGAACGCCGTCTAACGCTTTGCTCATGAAAGTTCCTGCTGGAGGTTGAAATGGATGCCCGTATGGCTTGCGCCATGCTGCGGGACACCTGGGTGCCCGGTTCAACCCCTATGTTAATCACTGCACCGGTGATGTGCCTTTGTCTTTTGGGTTACGGTGTTTTGCCTTGAGGGACAAGCTGCATCTCCAGTTCCGTCAGGCGTTTTTTCAGATTGCGTTCTTCGGCAAAGCGGGCGGTTTCATCGCGAATCACCGCGACGATCGCCGACACCTTGTTGTCCGGGGTATGCAACAGCGCGACGGTAAAGGCAATAGACAGCCCGTGCCCGTCCTTGTGCACTGCGGGCACACGAAGAACGTCGTTGCCATACCGCGTTTGTCCGGTCGCCATTGTCTTGTGATAGCCGTCCCAGTGGCGCTGCTGCTGGCGCTGCGGGATGATGATGTCCAGCGATTTACCCAGGGCTTCTTCTTCTGTGAAGCCAAACATCCGCTGGGCCGCAGGGTTCCACAAGACAATTGCACCGCCGGCATCGGAAGCCACAATGGCATCGCCAACAGCCTCCACAAGCTGTTTCAGGTCGGTTGTTGTTTGCATATGTCCACTCCTGTTACGAAAATAAGCTGACTGAGGCCTTAAAAAAAACGGCGCTCAATCTGAACGCCGTCTTTCTGGGCCATCAAGACCGCTACTTCAAGATTGCGCTCACACTGCTTTTGCAGTGTGCATGGCCGCGATTTGGTCTTTGCTGTAGCCGAGTTCGGCCAGAACCTCATCGGTGTGTTCGCCCAGCAGGGGCGATGCGGTTACTTCAGGCTTGGTGTCGGAGAACTTGATCGGGCTGCCAACGGTGAAGTAGCTACCGCGCACCTTGTGCGGTACTTCAACGATGGAGCCACTGGCGCGCAAGGATTTGTCATGCAACAACTCCTTCATCGACAACACGGGTGCGCAAGGAATATCAAATTTTCGGAAAACGTCCACGGCTTCGAACTTGGTCTTGTCGGCGATGAATGCTTCAATCGTGGCGAAGATATCCATGATGTGCGGCTGGCGTGCCTTGGCCGTGGTGTAGGCCGGGTCGGTTTTCCACTCGGGTTTGCCCAATGCGTCGCAGATCGGCTCCCAGGCGTGACCCTGGACCGTGAAATAGATGTACGCGTTGGGGTCGGTTTCCCAACCCTTGCATTTCAAAATCCAGCCGGGTTGTCCGCCACCGCCGGCATTGGCGCCGCGCGGCACCACGCCGTCTTTGAAAGCTTCCATTTCATGCGGGTATTGCGGGTACTCTTCCAGGTAGCCAAGGTTGTCCAGACGCAACTGGTCGCGCATTTTGACGCGGCACAGGTTGAGCACACTGTCCTGCATGGACACGGCGACTTTTTGGCCCTTGCCAGTCTTCTGGCGGCCGATATAGGCCGTCAAAATACCGATGGCCAGGTGCATGCCGGTATTGCTGTCGCCCAAGGCGGCAGACGAAATGGTGGGGCCTGAGTTCTCGCCTTTCCAGTAGCCGGTGGTGGACGCTGCACCGCCTGCGCACTGGGCCACGTTTTCGTAAACCTTCAGGTCTTCGTAATGGTGGCCGTCAGAGAAACCCTTGACGGATGCCAGAATCATTTTTGGGTTGAGCGACTGGATGTGTTCCCAGGTGAATCCCATACGGTCCAGCGCGCCGGGACCAAAATTCTCGACCATCACGTCGGATTCCTTGATGAGCCTCTCCAACACTTCCTTGCCTTCGGGCTTTTTGGTGTCCAGCGTCAGGCCGCGCTTGTTGCTGTTGAGCATGGTGAAATACAGCGCGTCAGCGCCTTCGATGTCACGCAGCTGGCTTCGGGTAACGTCGCCAGAGCCAGGACGCTCGACCTTGATTACGTCAGCGCCGAACCAGGCCAGCATCTGAGTGCAGGCGGGACCGGCCTGAACGTGGGTGAAGTCGATGATTTTGATGCCTGCGAGTGGTTTGTTGCTCATTTTGATTTCTCCTTGGGATGGCTTTGGATTACTTCTTTGCTGCAGCACTCTGCGGATTCAGGCTGGTGATTCGACCACTTTCGGTCCCTGCGGTTTCGTCGATGATGGCGTTGATCAGGGTCGGCTTGCCAGATTTAACGGCTTCGTCCAGCGCCTTCGCCAATTCGGCTGGGGTGTTGGCCAAAACGCCCACCCCGCCGAAAGCCTGCATCATCATCTCGTATCGCGCATTCTTGACGAACACGGTGGGTGCCACGT
>NZ_JBFUCA010000421.1:0-3844 GCF_056405475.1 Polaromonas sp. P1_G4 | reverse complement strand
CTGCAGCTCACCACGAGCGATCTTGAAATCCAGATCCGCACCACTGCCGAGCTCGACGGCGACGCCGGCAACTTCACCACCACCGTGGGTGCCCGCAAGCTCATCGACATCCTGCGTTCCATGCCCAGCGACCAGACCGTCTCGCTCGAGTCGTCGCAGAACAAGCTGATCCTCAAGGGCGGTAAAAGCCGCTTCACCCTGCAAACCCTGCCGGCTGAAGACTTCCCGCTGGTGCAGGAAGCCGCCAATTTCGGCCCCAGCTTCTCGGTGCCGCAAAAGGTTTTGAAAGAGCTGCTCAACCAGGTTTCGTTTGCCATGGCGGTGCACGACATTCGCTACTACCTCAACGGCATCCTCTTCGTCGCCGAAGGCAAGCAGCTAAGCCTGGTGGCTACTGACGGCCACCGCCTGGCCTTCTCCTCGGCCACGCTCGACGTTGAAGTGCCCAAGCAGGAAGTGATCCTGCCGCGCAAGACAGTTCTGGAAATGCAGCGCCTGCTCAGCGACAAAGAAGGCGCCATCGAAATGCAATTTGCCGGCAACCAGGCCAAGTTCAGCTTTGAAGGTATGGAATTCGTCACCAAGCTGGTCGAAGGCAAGTTCCCCGACTACAACCGCGTGATTCCCAAGAACCACAAAAACATCATCACGCTGGGCCGTGTGCCCCTGCTGGCCAGCCTGCAGCGCACCGCGATTTTGACGAGCGAGAAGTTCAAGGGCGTGCGCCTGAACATCGAACCCGGCACCCTGCGCGTGGCTTCCAACAATGCCGAGCAGGAAGAAGCTGTCGACGAGCTCGACATCGACTACGGCGGCGACGCCATCGAAATCGGCTTCAACGTTACCTACCTGATCGACGCGCTGGCCAACATGGACCAGGACATGGTGAAGATCGAACTGGCTGACTCCAACAGCTCCGCGCTGCTGACCATCCCCGACGATGCAGCCTTTAAATACGTGGTGATGCCGATGCGCATTTAACGCGCTGACCACACGCTAACCAACAACCAGACCCGCGACTCTCCGCGGGTTTGGTCATTCAAGAGATTGAAGAAATCGAAGCAATTCGATAAAAGATCGGAAATAAAGCTGGCTATGACTGAAGAAAACACACCGAACGAAGCCGATCAGGTAAACGTCAACGACGGCGCCGCGGGCGAGGGAAGCTCCAATTTCCAGCCCAAGATCGACACCAACCAGGCCGGCGCGTCCGAAGCCTATGGTGAAGGCTCCATCCAGATCCTGGAAGGCCTGGAGGCCGTGCGCAAGCGCCCCGGCATGTACATCGGCGATACGTCCGACGGCACCGGCCTGCACCACCTGGTGTTTGAGGTGGTCGACAACTCGATCGACGAAGCATTGGCCGGCCATTGCGACGACATCGTCGTCACCATCCACGCCGACAACTCCGTCAGCGTCACCGACAACGGCCGCGGCATCCCGACCGGTATCAAGATGGACGACAAGCACGAGCCCAAGCGCTCTGCTGCTGAAATCGCCCTGACCGAACTTCACGCCGGCGGCAAGTTCAACCAGAACAGCTACAAGGTTTCAGGCGGCCTGCACGGCGTGGGCGTGAGTTGCGTGAACGCACTCAGCAAGATGCTGCGCCTGACGATTCGCCGCGACGGCAAAGTGCACGTCATGGAGTTCTCTCGCGGCTTTGTGCAAAACCGCATCATCGAACAAGTCAACGGTGTTGATGTGTCACCGATGAAAGTCATGGACGACACCGACAAGCGCGGCACTGAAGTCCACTTTCTGCCCGACACCGACATCTTCAAAGAGAACAACGATTTCCACTACGAAATTCTGAGCAAGCGCCTGCGCGAGCTGAGCTTTCTGAACAACGGCGTGCGCATTCGCCTCAAAGACGAGCGCAGCGGCAAGGAAGACGACTTTGCCGGCGCCGGCGGTGTGAAAGGTTTTGTTGAGTTCATCAACAAAGGCAAAACGGTTCTGCACCCCAACGTGTTTGCCGCCATGGGCGACCGCGCCAGCGACCAGGGCACCAACATCGGTGTTGAAGTTGCCATGCAGTGGAACAGCGGCTACAGCGAACAGGTGCTCTGCTTCACCAACAACATTCCCCAGCGCGACGGCGGTACCCACCTGACGGGCCTGCGCGCCGCCATGACCCGCGTCATCAACAAATACATTGATGACAGCGAACTGGCCAAGAAAGCCAAGGTTGAAGTCACCGGCGAYGACATGCGAGAAGGCCTGTGCTGCGTGCTGAGCGTGAAGGTGCCAGAGCCCAAGTTCAGCAGCCAGACCAAAGATAAGCTGGTCTCCAGCGAAGTGCGCGGCCCGGTGGAAGACATCGTGAGCCGCCTCCTGCACGACTACCTGCAAGAGCGCCCCAACGACGCAAAAATCATCGTCGGCAAGATCATTGAAGCAGCCCGCGCYCGCGARGCCGCGCGCAAGGCCCGCGASATGACRCGCCGCAARGGYGTKCTCGACGGCATGGGCCTGCCCGGCAAGCTGGCCGACTGCCAGGAAAAAGACCCCGCSMTGTGCGAGATCTACCTGGTCGAGGGYGACTCCGCCGGYGGCTCYGCCAAGCAGGGCCGYGACCGTAAATTCCAGGCCATCCTGCCCCTGCGCGGCAAGATCCTGAACGTTGAAAAAGCCCGCTACGAAAAGCTTTTGACCAGCAACGAAATCTTGACGCTGATCACCGCCCTCGGCACCGGCATCGGCAAGGCAGGCGGCATTGGTGGCACGCCAGGCACCGACGACTTCAACGTCGCCAAGCTGCGCTACCACCGCATCATCATCATGACCGACGCCGACGTTGACGGCGCCCACATCCGCACGCTGCTGCTCACCTTCTTCTACCGCCAGATGCCCGAGCTTGTTGAGCGCGGCCACATCTACATTGCGCAGCCACCGCTGTACAAGGTCAAGGCCGGCAAGGAAGAGCAGTACCTCAAAGACACCGCAGCGCTAGACGGCTTCCTGCTGCGCATTGCACTGAAAGACGCGTCTGTGCAAACCGGCGCTGAAGGCAGCACGGTTTTGACGGGCGAGACGCTGGCCGAACTGGCCCGCAAGCACCAGCTGGCTGAGTCCGTAATTGCCCGCCTGCGCGGCTTCATGGACGCAGAAGCCCTGCGCGCCATTGCCGACGGCGTGAGCCTGAACCTGGACACCGTGGCCGACGCAGAAGTGTCAGCCGTCACGTTGCAGGCCAAGCTGCGTGAACTCAACACCACCGGCGCCCCCGCCGAAGTGGCCGGCGAGTTTGACACCCGCACCGACAAGCCCATCTTGCGCATCAGCCGCCGCCACCACGGCAACGTCAAGAGCAGCGTGCTCACGCAAGACTTTGTGCACGGCGCTGACTATTCCACCCTGGCCGATGCAGCCGCCACCTTCCGCGGCTTGATCAGCGAAGGCGCAAAAGTCATGCGCGGTGAGGGCGAGCGCCAGAAGGAAGAAAAGATTGGTGACTTCCGCCAGGCCATGGCCTGGTTGATTGGCCAGGCAGAAAACGCCACCGCACGCCAGCGCTACAAAGGCCTGGGTGAGATGAACCCCGCCCAGCTGTGGGAAACCACCATGGACCCGACCGTGCGCCGCCTGCTGCGCGTACAGATCGACGACGCCATCGAAGCCGATCACGTCTTCACCATGCTGATGGGCGACGAAGTGGAGCCACGCCGCGAGTTCATTGAACAGAACGCCCTGCGCGCCGCCAACATCGACGTCTAAGCGACCACTCAGTTCTTACTTGACACCATGACCGAAGAAACCAAAACAGCAGAGCGCCCATCGCTGCCCGACCACCTCTCCACCGACGAGCGCAGCCCGCACTTCGTCAGAGCGATCTTTGAAC
>NZ_JBFUCA010000420.1:0-3857 GCF_056405475.1 Polaromonas sp. P1_G4 | reverse complement strand
GTGCTTGAAACCACCGATGCCGCCGCTTATGCCGCCAGCTGCGAAGCGGTTTCCCGCATCGACTTCCGAGCCAGCAACGGTGCGATCCAGTGCCCGGCCCTGGTGATTGCCGGCACGCGCGACGAAGCAACGCCCGTGGCCATGTCGGAAGCCATTTGCGCCAGCATCAAGGGTGCGCAATTGCGCACCTTGCCAGCGGCTCATTTGAGCGCGGTGGAGCAACCAGATGCATTTGCCGACTTGCTGGAACGCTTTTTCGAAAGCCTGCGCTAGGGCGCTGCCAGCGGACTGATCGGGCAGGTGCGGGAGCGGGGGGACAGGGTGCTTCGGTGATGGGCTGGCGGCGGCAGCGTCGATAATCGGGCCCAGGCAAATAGCCAAGCCCCACCCACCCGAACATCTGGAAAGCCCCGCTTCATGAAAACAGTCCTTGTCCTGAATGGCCCCAACCTCAACTTGCTGGGAACGCGTGAGCCGGCCGTGTACGGTTCGCAAACCCTGGCCGATGTAGAGGCGCTGTGCACCAAGGCCTGCGCAACCCACGGTTTCAAGCTCGACTTTCGCCAGAGCAACCACGAAGGCGTGATGATTGACGCCATCCATGAAGCCGGGCGCGCCCAGGCTGCTGGCACGCTGGCAGGCATCGTGCTGAATGCTGGCGCTTATACCCACACCAGCGTGGCCCTGCACGATGCCATCAAGGGCGCGGGCGTCACGGTGATCGAGCTGCACATCAGCAATGTGCATGCACGCGAGGCTTTCCGCCATCACTCTTATATTTCGCCAGCTGCCAGGGCCGTGATGGCCGGGTTCGGCGTCAAGGGCTACGCCCTCGCCATCGCGGGCCTGGYCGAGTTGGCAGTCTGACCCGGTTGCGGCGCTGACCATGGCTGCGCCACCGAAATTCCCCGTTGACGAACGCGAGGTAGAGTTCAACGCCATCCGCGCGCAGGGCGCCGGCGGGCAAAACGTCAACAAGGTCTCCAGTGCGATTCACCTGCGCTTTGACATTGCGGCTTCGTCGCTGCCCGACGCCGTCAAGGAACGGCTGCTGGCGACGAGCGACGGACGCATCACGCAGGAGGGCGTTCTGGTGCTCAAGGCCCAGCAGCACCGTACCCAGGAGATGAACCGCAGCGACGCCATGGCACGCCTGCAGGAGATCGTTGACGGCGTCTCCACACCGCCCCGGGCGCGGCGCGCCACCAAACCTACCTACGGCTCGAAGCAGCGCCGCCTGGCGGGCAAAAGCCAGCGCTCGGAAATCAAGTCTTCACGGGGCAAGGTGGGCGGCGGCGACTAAGCCCGGCCGGCAGTCCACCTGGTGCCGTTCAGGTCACCATATAGCGCCCGGGTTTGTGGTTGACCCAGAGGAACAGGCTCATCAGCACGGCCGCCATGACTGAATATGCCACGCGCTCAGGGGGCACGACTGCCAGCGCCATCAACACCACGGCCGAATCAATGGCCATCTGTATCTTGCCGGCGCGCCAGCCGTGCTTTTCCTGAAGATAGAGGGTCACGATGGTGGCGCCGCCCAGGCTTGCCCGGTGCCGGGCCAGGAAGAGGCAGCCGGTCCCCAGCAGCAGGCCGCCCACCAGCGCGGCGTACAGCGGGTGGATGTCTGCGATGTCGAGCACCCGGGGTGACCAGTCCGCCAGCAGCGACAGCAATGCAATGGACAGGAAGGTCTTGATGGTGAACTCGCGGCCCATGCGGCTCCAGGAGAACCAATAGAAGGGCAGGTTGACCAGAAAGAACAGCTTGCCGAAGCTCACGCCCGTGGCGTAGTGCAGCACAAAGGCCACGCCGGCCGTACCGCCCGTCAACAGGCCCGCCTGGTTGAAGATCACCATCGCCAGCGACACAAACAGCGTGCCCGTGAAGATGCCCTGCGCATCGTCAAAAAGGGTGTGGCGTTCGGGTGATGTAACTGGGGGCATGGGAAGCTGGCGTGTTGCCCACGGGCGGGCACTTCAGCTCTGCATGATCTGTGCCAATGGGCACGTTTGCATTTCAGTGACTACGGATTGGCCTGCGGCGCTCACATGACGAAATTCAAGCCATTTAAGGCTCTAGCCCAATAAGGACGAGCGCAAGCAGCTATCAAAACAATAGCGTTATGCGCGGCGCTGGTTTCCTTGTTGCAGTCTGTCTCGCACCTGCGCGGTGATTTCCAGGGAGCGCCGGGCGATGGCGGGGTCGTAAATGTGAGTGGTCACCATCAGTTCATCGGCCCGGGTATCCTCGATGAAGCGCTGAAGCTGGTTTTCAACCGTTGCCGCCGAACCTGCGACGGCATAGCGCAGCATGCGCTGCGCGCCGGCTTTCTCGGCCGGTGACCAGTAGCTTTCGATGTCGTCGATGGGCGGCGGCATCGGCCCCGGCGTGCCGCGCAGCAGGTGGGTCATGGCCTGCTGCACGGAGGTGAGCTGGTAGCGTGCCGCTTCGTCCGTTTCGGCCGCGACGACATTGGCCACCACCATGGCATAAGGTTTGGCGAGCTGGGCGGAAGGCCTGAAGCCGCTGCGGTACAGGTCCAGCGCCTGCATCAGCATGTCGGGCGCGAAGTGCGATGCGAAAGCAAAGGGCAGGCCCAGCATGGCAGCGAGCTGGGCACCGAAGAGGCTGGAGCCCAGCAGCCACAGCGGCACCTTGAGGCCAGCGCCCGGGACCGCCCTGATTTTCTGGCCGGGCTCTGCCGGTTCAAAGTAGGCCTGCAGTTCCTCCACGTCCTGCGGAAAAGTATCGGCATTGTTCTGGTGGTCACGCCGCAGTGCGCGTGCGGTGAGCTGGTCGGTGCCCGGTGCGCGCCCCAGCCCGAGGTCGATGCGGCCGGGGTRCAGCGAAGCCAGCGTGCCGAACTGCTCGGCGATCACCAGTGGCGAATGGTTGGGCAGCATCACCCCGCCGGATCCCACGCGGATGGTTTGCGTGCCGCCCGCCACATGGCCGATAACCACCGCGGTGGCGGCGCTGGCGATGCCGGGGTTGTTATGGTGCTCGGCCAGCCAGAAGCGCTTGAAACCCAGTTGTTCGGCATGCCGGGCCAGGGCCAGGGTGTTGCGAAAGGCATCGGCGGCAGTGGCGCCCGTGACGATGGGGGATAGATCGAGGACTGAAAAGGGGATCATGTTTTTGCGCCTTCTCCCTCAGGGAGAAGGCGGGGATGAGGGCTTGCGGCGTTTGATGTTGCGCCGTGTGTGTTCGAATGCCGCTGGCCCTCACTCCAACCCTCTCCCAGGGGGAGAGGGAGTGAAGAGGGGGCGGTTGGGCTGCGATTCACAGAGGTGTATGAGAAGGCGGTAAGCCAGTTTAGGAGCTTGGCGATGGCCGCATGAGGGGCAGGGTATAAATCCCCCATGACAGATTCGGCAAACATTGAGCTTCCTCCCGAAGCGCTCGCGATGCTGCGCACGGCCAGCCGTTTTGAAACCCCTTGCGGCGACGGCACCATGGTCTGGCACATATGGGGCCAGGCCACGCGCCGGCCCGGGCTCGCGCCCCTGGTGCTGCTGCACGGCGGCAGCGGCAGCTGGATGCACTGGCTGCGCAACATCCCTGCGCTGGCCGCGTCGGGCCGCTGGGTGCTGGTGCCTGATCTTCCCGGTTTTGGCGATTCGGCCGCGCCTTTACGGGGCACCGATGCTGACGTGCTACCCGAACCGGTCGAGCAAGGGCTGGCCCTGCTGGCGGGCGAGGCGGCCTGCGACCTCGTGGGATTTTCCTTTGGCGGCATGGTGGCCGGCTTTGTGGCGGAGCGTTTCCCTGCCCGGGCGGCGCGTGTGGTGCTGGTGGGTGCGCCCGGCCTGGGTGTGGCGCCCGAAAAAGCCATACGCCTGCGCGCCTGGCGGCAT
>NZ_JBFUCA010000419.1:0-3884 GCF_056405475.1 Polaromonas sp. P1_G4 | reverse complement strand
CATCGTGATCTGCAGGCTGTCACACGTCAGCGCTCTAACTTTCTCTTTCCATTGCACTGACGCCGCGCAATCCTTGAGAGCTTTTCACTTATAGCCAACCTCCTACAGCTCCAGACTGGCGACAGTCTTCACCGGCATCCTGGTCTGACTCACCGTGATCACATACACGGTTCTGCCTGCATCGTCATCCGCCCAACCACATGCAGACCCTTGAGCCTTTAAGGCTCCGAGCAGAGGGCCGCCTCGCAAGCGAAACAAGGAGAGGTCCTGAGGGGGCTTTTTATTGCTACGATGCCGCGATGACAAAGCTATACCTGCTCATCGTCGCGCTCGTGCTCTGCATTTTGCAAATGTACTGGCCGATCTCCGCCTGGCGCAAAGACGGCTTCATCGCGGCACTCAGGCTATTCGCTTTTGGCGGCTTAACCGTCAGCATGGTCGCGATGAGCGAACTGATCGAGCAGTTTTAATGGCCGCTCTGGCCTGGGGGAATTAGATGAATATCAGTAATCTTTTTAACATTAGGTGGATTAGCTGGGGACTCTGCCTCGTTATGTTTCGCATATACCGAGAAGATTCATATCCCCTGTCACTGTATTTGGCCTTGAGCTTGCCGGTTCTCTTGACCRCAGCCCATCTTGTATTTTCAGTATTCGAATCGACAAAAGACGAATTTGTGAAAACGTCGATTGAATTCTTGTGGATGATGGGCTTCGCTACTTTACTTGGTGCGGCAGCAATTTATTCCGACGCAGATTTTGTGAACAGAGGCGTGCGTTATGACGTCAATGGTTTTTGGCCACTTGTTCAAGCTAGCGTGCTGCTGGGTGCTGTAACGTTGGTCTGCTTGGTGATTCGCAGGTTTCTAAATAATCGAGTCATTAAGCCCGGACATTCAAGGTTCCGTTAGAGGCCACTATGGCCTCCGAACCCGATCTATAGGCGATCCCATAGGTAGACCGAAGCCAGTATCCGGACAGGTGCGTGAAAGGAAACCTCTCGCGCATGAATGATGTTTAACGTTGGAGGTAAGCGGCAGAACCCGGTGCCACGGGGGGCTGTCCGCTTGACCGAATGGTTAGACCGCATTCTGGCCGAGTATGCGTCGGACTTCTGCGAGAACAAGGCCGCGCCAGCCAGGAAATGGCGCGAGTGCAAGTCCCGGACCAGGAATCAGCGTTTGCCAAATGGCCACAGCTGGTGAATGGCATCCCATGGTCCTTGAGTGAAGCGCAAATGCGGCGCCTCCCCCTTTTTTAGTATGTCCTCCGCTGTAATCAAGTGATTGACCCGATCGATGACCTCCTGCGCTTCGATCGACACACTGTGCAAATTGAYTTTCTCGGTACGCAGCTGGGCGCGCAGGCGCTCCAGCGCCTTGCGGAACGCTGGAAGCTGATGCAATTGATCGCGAGTCACGATGGTGCTGGTTATGACCAACAGCTGAAGCACACCTCTCTTGTTCATCAACGGACGCACCCGCGTCTCGCTATCAACAGAAGCCGCCACCTTTGTCACAGCAGCATCTATGAGCTTCATCACGGACTCGAACGGATCGGCCGGAGGCGCCGGAGGAACTACTGGTCCATCGTCATATTGACGGACCGGGTGAGCTGCAGTCGAGGATTTGATAAAGACATGAATGTCGCCCGGCAGKATCATGAAGCGAAACGCCACCGCTGCCTTGCCGAACTCGTCCTCAAGCTGTTGCCATCCGGCGGGGGGCAATGCGAGGAAGGCTAAGGTCAGCCCGATGGAGTCGACGCAACAACGAAGCTCCCCAACATGCGGTTGCCTCGACTGGGTGTGCCAGATCAGGTCGTCTTCATGATTGAGCATGTCATCCCAGCTACAGCTTGCGGGGGGCCTAGCCAGCATGCGTCGGGCCAGTTTCAATTGATTGTCTGGTGTCATGTCGAACCGGATGCTGAGTTTGTATTTTTGGTTTGAAGCAGTGCTACGGAATTCCAAACAACGGTCATTGAAACAGCACTACTTCACGCTCTAACGTAATGTATACCGCAAGGTCTGCGGTATAACATCGCCCCTGCGGTATAAMCTAGCCGCCGAAAACTCAGCCAAGTGCTTGTTATTAAAAGACTTATTGCCCATTTTGAGTTTCATTCAGGTCGATAAAAAGGGAGCAAACCTCGCAAACCAATTTTAGGTGGACAGTCTGGCAACCGCCTCCTCAATAAGGACGAGCGCAGCCCAAACAGCCCATTCCGTTATGTTTGATCATCGCTGCCGCAGCCCGGCCCGACTGCACCTTGGGTAGGGACAGTGCTACTGTGCGGCATACCGTGAAGTTAACCATTCACACTCCCGCCAGCGCCCTCAATTTTCTGCAATAGGAATGATTGCGCATCGGGTGCAACGCCGGCAAGCGGAATGGTGACTTGACTGGTGCGTGAAAGGACTAAGAGCCAGAAATCGGGATAACGCCGTACCTGTCTGACGGCGGACCAAGGAAGGGTAAAAGCGCCCAGTTCGGATGAAACGCTGAAACCCGAGGCGTCACCTTGCAAACTAGCCTCCGGAGAATGCATTTTCCGGAACTTGCGGAGAGAGCTTCGCAGGGATACCAGGTAGAAGCCTACTGCGAAAGTTGCGCAGAGGATTAGCAGGGTGCCCATGACTCCAACGAACCAGGAACGGTCTCCATGCCACACTAGATAAGCAAGGCTTGTCGCGACGAGTAGCAGAGCCACGACAAAGCGAAGGCCAAACGCACGATGCCAGCTTGCAAGCGCCGCATCTCGAATAACGGCCTCTGTGTACTGTAGCCTGACACTCACTAGCATGGCGGCTAATGTTTGACGTGAGCGAGCGCCGAAGGCGATCCGCTCTCGATGGAATTGTTAACCCTCATCGTCCATCCCTCGCGCTTGCTCGAAATCCTGCTATCAAATTAGGAGAAAATCCAGAGCACTGGATTGCGGTTGCAGCGCTTGAGGCTGAACCGGAGAGCACACTTTTAGACCAGCTAAARGCCAGTGCCAACAAGTGGCGGAAGCGGTGGCTTTCGAACAACACTTTTTTGACCGGCCCCAGCCGGTTTTTTTACGTCAAAGCACTTAGTAGCCTGTTAGTTCTAACAGGGAGTGCCCAGCAAGAAATCCATTCCTTCGCTAGAGTTGCTATAAAAAACGTAGCTAATCGAAGAGTGAGGGGGTTGGTTTGATATACGGATACGCTCGGGTCTCAACGACCGAGCAGGACACCACGCTGCAGCTGGATGCGCTGCAGCGGTCAGGAGTTGAAAAGATTTACCAGGAAAAGCGCAGCTCAGTAGGGAGTCGACCGCAGCTCATGACGCTGCTGGAATCACTGAAGGACGGCGACATGGTTAAAGTCTACAAAATAGACCGTTTGGCTCRCTCGCTAATTGACCTGCTGTCCATACTTGATCGAATTCAGAAGGCGGGGGCGGCGTTTCAAAGTCTCACCGAGCCGGTGGACACCAGCACTTCAGCTGGCCGGATGATGACCCACATGCTGGGAGCTTTCGCGGAGTTTGAGCGCGGCATCATTCGAGAGCGATCTATTGCAGGCCAAACGGCTGCCATGATGCGAGGTATCAAATGCGGGCGGCCTCGCTCAATTTCGGAGGACGACGAAAAAGAACTGGTGCGACTGTGGCAATCGAACCGCTACACGATGGATTCGCTCGCCGCGATTTTCAACGCCCATCCTTCGAGTGTGAAGCGGTCAATTTATAGAGTCGTTAAACCAGGGCACTCGAGTTTGCGTTAGGCAATCTAGGCAACTCTGAGCGCCCAACGTTCGACATGAGAGGCGGCACAAGGGCATAGCCCTTGGGACGTCCTCTCAATGGAAGGGTTAGGCAGCAGCATCGCGAAAGGGGTTTGTTCCGAGTGCGC
>NZ_JBFUCA010000418.1:0-3885 GCF_056405475.1 Polaromonas sp. P1_G4 | reverse complement strand
CCTTGACGTTGACCAGATGGGCGGCAATCTGCGCGCCCATGACACCGGCACCGAGGACGGCGACTTTTTTGACTTGGAATCGGGACATGGTTAAGACCTGGTTGAGGGAATCTGGTTGAAAAATTCAAGCACGGCGCTCCAGTAGCGCTGTGGCTCGTCGCGCATGCCGTGGGTGTGGTCGGCGCGTTCGAGGATCAGGCGCTGGATGCGTTCAGGCCGTGAAGCAGCCTGCTGCAAGGCATCGCCGAAATGCACCGGCGTCCAGCGGTCGCCCCGGCTGTGGATCAGCAGCACGTCCACGTCGCGCATGTTGGCAAGGTGGTGTACGGGCCGCAGGCGCAACTCGCCTTGCGGGTTRATGCGCCGGCTGATGTTGAGCACGGCATGGGCAAAAGGATAAGCTTTCCAGAAATCGGGCAGCGAGGGCGCGCAAGCTTCAGCCACCACCTTGTCGTAAGGAAAATCCGCTTCGTCAATCGCACTCAGCGTGTTGATCGCGCCGAAAGACGCCGTCAGCGCATGCACCGGCAGCCCGGCAAAAGCGCCACGTGCCCAGGAGCCCACCGATATCACGTCACCGGGGTAATCGAAGTTGGTCGACGGGCTTTCACCAAAGCCGTTGAAGTCGAAAGCCACCACATGAAAGCCCGCATCGAGCAGCGCCTGGGCATGGCCGTGGCGCAGCCAAAAACCCTTGCAGGCAAAACCCATGGGATGGGCGCACACCACCACGCCGCGCGCCGGAAACGGCGTGCGCGCGACGATGGCCTCCAGCCGGCTCGTGCTGCGGCTCGCAATCTGTATCCGCTCCCAGCCTTCTTGCGGCACTTCCGCGGGCCAGCGCCAGGGTTTCATGAAGCGGCCGAAAAACGGCTTCTTGAGCAGGTGATGCCCCCACCAGCGGCGCGCGGCCGGCGGAGTGCTGCCACCGGCACCGAAAGGCAGTGACCGCAAGCGGGAAATCGCTTCACCCATGGCTTGCCCTGACTTTCTGCATGCTCATTGCACCCGAACCCAGGTTTGGGTGCGGCCAAAAGGCCCGATAGAGCCGCGGACTTCCATCTTCTTGCCGCCTTCAATCGGGGTCATCTTGAGCGAATAGCTCTTGCCGTTGTCCGGGTCGAGGATCTTGCCGCCTTCCCAGACGTCGCTGTCCGGCGATTTTTTGGCGCCACGAATGATTTCAAGGCCCAGCCGGGGCTTGTCCTTGCGGTCATCCGAGCATTCGGTGCAAACGTCGTCAGGTTTGACGCCGGGAGACAGGCGCTTTTCGACTTTGCCGTTGAGCACACCGCCGGCTTCAGCGATGCGGATTTCGACTTTGGGGTCGCCAGTTTTTTCGTCGAAGCCGCGCCACAAACCGACCGGCGTGTTCTGTGCCAGCGCCGGGATGGCAACCAGGCCCAGAACGATCATCAGCAATTTTCTTTTCATGGTGTCTCCCGTTGATCTGTGAAAAAAGCTCAGGCCAGCGCTTCGTCGGTCTCCATCAGCGACTTGCTGCCCGTGCGTGCCGTGCGCATCAGCGTCGCGGTTTCGGGGAAGAGCTTGGCGAAGTAAAAGCGCGCAGTTTGCAGCTTGGCCACATAGAACTTGTCGGTGTTGCCGACGGCGATTTCGCGCAGCGCGGTTTGCGCCATCAGGGCCCAGAAGTAGCCGAACACCAGGTGGCCGGCCACGCGCAGGTAGTCGACGGCGGCGGCGCCCACTTCGTCGGGGTTCTGGAAGCCCTTGAAGCCCAGCTCGGTGGTGAACTTGGTCATCTGGTCAGCCAGGTAAGCCAGCGGGTTGATGAACTCGGCCATCTTCTCGTTGACGCCTTCTTCGGCAATGAGCGCACCAATCACCTTGCCGAATTTCTTCAGCGTCGCGCCGTTGTTGCCCAGCACCTTGCGGCCCAGCAGGTCCAGCGACTGGACGGTGTTGGTGCCTTCGTAAATCATGTTGATGCGGTTGTCGCGCACAAACTGTTCCATGCCCCACTCTTTGATGAAGCCGTGACCGCCGAAGACCTGCATGCAGGCGTTGGTGGAGATGTGGCCGTTGTCGGTCAGGAAGGCCTTGACGATGGGCGTGAGCAGTGCGACGATTTCGCCGGAATCCTTGCGCACTTTTTCGTCGGGGTGGTGCAGTTCCTTGTCGAGCAGCAGCGTGCAGTAAATCGCCAGCGCGCGGCCGCCCTCGGCATAGGCCTTGGCCGTCAGCAGCATCTTGCGCACGTCAGGGTGCACGATGATCGGGTCGGCCGGTTTGTCTTTGGCTTTGACGCCGGACAGTGAACGCATCTGGATGCGGTCTTTGGCGTAAGCCAGTGCATTCTGGAAGGCTACTTCGGTCAGGCCCAGCGACTGGTTGCCCACGCCCAGGCGGGCGGCGTTCATCATGACGAACATCGCGGCCAGGCCCTTGTTGGGCGCGCCCACCATGGTGCCGACAGCGTCTTCGAGCACCATCTGCGCGGTGGCGTTGCCGTGGATGCCCATCTTGTGCTCCAGGCCGCCACAGTAAATGCCATTGCGCGAACCAAGAGCGCCATCTTTGCCGATGTTGAACTTGGGCACGGCGAAGAGACTGATGCCTTTGCTGCCCTGGGGTGCGTCAGGCAGGCGGGCCAGCACCAGGTGCACGATGTTGGCGGCCATGTCGTGTTCACCGGCACTGATGAAGATCTTGTTGCCGGTGAGGCRGTAGGTGCCGTCAGGCTGCGGCTCGGCCTTGGTGCGCAACAGGCCCAGGTCGGTGCCGCAATGCGGCTCGGTCAGGCACATGGTGCCTGTCCATTCGCCGCTGGTGAGCTTGGGCAGGTAGAGTTTTTTCTGCTCGTCAGTGCCGTGGGCATGCAGGGCTTCATACGCGCCGTGCGACAGGCCGGGGTACATGGTCCAGGCCTGGTTGGCCGAGTTGAGCATTTCGTAGAGGCACTGGTTCAGCACAAACGGCAGGCCTTGGCCGCCATATTCCGGGTCGCAGCTCAGCGCGGCCCAGCCGCCTTCGACGTACTGCGCGTAGGCTTCCTTGAAGCCCTTGGGCGGCGTGACTTCGTGCGTGGTCTTGTCGAGCTTGCAGCCCTCTTCGTCGCCGCTGATGTTCAGCGGAAAGGTCACCTCGGCGGCGAATTTGCCGGCTTCTTCGAGTACCGCGTTGATGGTGTCGACGTCGACGTCCGCGTGCTTGGGAATGGCCTTGAATTCATCGGTGACCTTGAGCACCTCGTGCATGACGAATTGCATGTCGCGCAGGGGCGGGCTGTACTGGGGCATGGTGGATTCCTTTTGCTTAAACTGGTTTGGAAGGGGAAGCCTTGCCGGAAGCTTTCTTCGGCAAGGTGGAAAGGGGGGCGTCGCTGCCATAGCGCGCCAGAATGTTGGCAAAGCCGGTATTGGCGCGGTCCATGGAACCCGGTGTCTTGAGAAAGCGGGCTTCGTAATGCAGCGCCAGGATCAGGCCGTGGATTTCAAACGCCATCTGGTGCTCGTCAGCGTCAGCATGCAGGTGACCGRCCTCTTTGGCCTGCACCACGGCGCGGTACATGGCCGCCAGCCAGGTGCGCACCGAACCCGCCAGCGCGTCGCGCACCGGTCCGGGCCTGTCGTCAAATTCAACGGCGCCGCTGATGTACAGGCAGCCCGAATCGATTTCAAGCGAGGTGCGTTTCATCCAGTTATGAAACAGCGCCGCCAGACGAGGCAAGCCGCGCGGCTGCTGCAGGGCAGGGAAGAAAACCTCTTCTTCAAAGCGCACGTGGTATTCACGGATGACGGAGATCTGCAGCTCTTCGCGCGAGCCAAAATGGGCGAACACGCCCGACTTGCTCATGCGCATGACCTCAGCCAGCGCGCCTATGCTCAGGCCTTCCAGCCCGATCTGTGTGGCCAGGCCCAGGGC
>NZ_JBFUCA010000417.1:0-3908 GCF_056405475.1 Polaromonas sp. P1_G4 | reverse complement strand
GACCAGCTCTGCGCCCTGAGCGGCGGCCCCTGCATTTACAAGGGCGCAGACATGAAGAGCGCGCATGCCAACCTTGATATCAAAAAATCGGACTTCCACGCCCTGGTGGAGGTGCTTCAGCAAAGCATGGACGCCAGGGGCGTCCCTTTTCGCAAACAGAATGAAATGCTGGCACTGCTGGCCCCGATGAACCGGGACATCATCACGCCCCCTGAAACGGCGGTCAAACCATGAAAAAAGCGATCCAGCTCACAGCAATTAGCGCGCTCTTCGCCTTCGGCGCAGGGGTTCATGCGGCCAGTCTCACGGTGTCGGTGCTCGACAAAGACGGCAAACCGGTGCCGGATGCCGTGGTCGTGGTGGCACCCGCCAACAAAAGCGCCCAGCCCAGGACGCCGCTGGCCGCGCAGGCCACCATTCACCAGGAAAAGATGCAGTTTGTTCCCGCAGTGACGGTGGTGCCCGTGGGGGCAAAAATTCAGTTTGTGAACAACGACCCCTGGGACCACCACGTGCGCAGCTCACCTGCCGGCATGGGCCAGTTCAACGCGACGAATGCCGGCTTCGAACTGCGGCTGGAAGGCAAGCCCGACGGAAAACCGGGCAAGTCCAGCGAGGTGACGCTGGACAAGGCCGGCGTTGTCGGGGCCACCTTGCTGGGCTGTTTTATCCATGGCTCGATGCGCGGCTATATCTACGCCAGTGAATCCCCCTGGGCGGCCAAAACCAGCCCGGAAGGCATCGCGAGTTTTGAGGACCTGCCTGAGGGTGCCGCGCAGCTGAAAGTCTGGCACCCCGACCAGCTGGTGGACATCGCGCCGCAGCAGGTCACGGTGGGCCCCGTGCCGGCCAAAAGCGTCATGCAGCTCACGGTGGTGCCGCGAAGGCGCAGGTCTTGAACGGCCGGCCCCGAGGTTTTTAGCGCCGGCTGTCGTCCTTCTGGGAATCAGGCTCCAGCGGCGACAGGTCGGACGAATAGACCCGGTCGCCGATATGCAGCGCCCGCCCCTTCTCCCAGGCGGCTTCAAAGGCCGCGAGTTCTTCAGCCGTGGCGCGCTCCCGGCGTTGTACCGGTGGCGGTGGGCTGGCCGCATCCTGGCTCGCGGGCAAGGAGACGGGCCGGCTGGGCGCGAAGGCCTGAATCTGCTCATTGATCTGCCAGTACACACCGCTGACCAGCAGGTTGTAACGCGCAGCGGCATTTTTGGCGATAGCCGCACCCACCTCGACCAGCCGGGCCGGCCCACCTTCCCGGTTGTCCAGGAAGTCGGTGGAAAGGTCCACCAGCACCATGTACTGGTGGCCTCGCTTGTCGTTACGCACCACGCGGAATTTGTAGCTGGCCGACAAAATTCCGTGGGCCTGCATCGTGACCTTGATGGCCTCGAACAGCATCTCGCGCCGAAACGCCATGCGCTCGTCAAGGTTCATCTTGACCGGACCCGTCTCAGGCCCCGTGGCATCGTGCTTGGGACTCTTGCTGGCGCTGAAAAGGTTCTTGAGCACGGACATGTCAGGCCTCGCTTCCTCTGGCTTTTGGGTCAGGCTTTTTGGGCGGTGAAAAACACGTAGTCGGCGGTATAGCCTTCCTTGACGCGTTTGCCCGCATCGGCCGGCGCGGTGCAGCCTTTGGCCGGCGCATTGCCGCCCTCGGTGTTCAGGCGCTGCACGMTGGTGACGGTGGCCATCTTGCCGGGCATGCCGGCGGATTTGGCCGTCAGCAATAGCAATGGGATGTCGGCGGGACGCTCGCCGTCGGCGCGCGCTTTTACCGTGCCCACGGTTTTGCTGCCGTCCAGCGCGGTCCAGTTCGGGCCGGCGCCATGCGTGCCGACTTTTTCGTCTTTCTGGTTGAAGAGGTCCGCTTCTGGCGCAACAAACACCCAGGCCCAGCCCTTGTCGCCGGAGCGGCATTCGTAGATCTGCGAGCCCACCGCGTGCCAGGTGAAGGCCACGCGTTCGCCGTCGGCCGGCTTGAGCGCGGCGGGCACCGGCTTGGCATCCATTGGTGCGGCCGGGCCACCGGCGCAGGCGCTTAGCAGCAGTCCAGTACACAACGCGGCAGCGGCAAGGCCTGCGTGAAGCCTGGGTTGGGTGGCGGTTGCTATCGGTGTCATGGCGATCTCCTGAGAGGAGTCCTGCAAATATTGACAGGTCTCCGGGTTAAAAGAAAGTAAAAAAGTCCCAACAACCACATGGCGGAAGGGGGCGTGGGCCGGCGCGGCGCCCGGCCTACCAGGGACAAACGACAGCAAGCGCCGATTGGATGCAGGTTTTTCTGAGAAAAATGCCATAGTCGGGGAAGATTTGCCGCTTGGGCGTAACTCCCTATACTCAGCCGCATGAAACTGGCCCCCGACACGGACACCCGCAGCCTGCAGGCGCTGATTGCCGGCGCAGGGCAAGGCGACCACGCCTGCTTTGCGCAGGTCTATGAACGCACCCACACGCATCTGTTTGGCGTTGCCGTACGTATATTGGGACAAGGACACGCGGCCGAAGATGTGCTGCAAGAGGCTTACGTGAGCATCTGGAAAAATGCCACCGGCTACCGCAGTGAGGTAGACGGGCAAACCATTCAACCCATGACGTGGCTGATTGCCATCGTCCGCAACAAGGCGCTGGACGCCCTGCGCTCCCGCACGCGCCGCAAGGAAAGCGAGTTGCCCGACTCCGGTGATGTGGATGAGGAAGACACCGAAACCACCGCCACACCCACCCCCAGCGCCATGCAGCTGCTGGAACAGGCCACCGAGGCCCTGCACATCGAAGGCTGCATGAGCGCACTGGAAGGCAGCTACCGCCAAAGCCTGGCGCTGGCCTACTACCAGGGCATGTCACATACCGAAGTGGCCGCACAAATGGGCGCGCCGCTGGGCTCGGTGAAAGCCTGGATACGGCGCGGACTCGAAAAACTCAAGGGCTGCCTGGCGGCGCAAGGGGTGGTGGCGTCATGAGATATTCCAGCCCCGAATTGCTCGAACACCTCGCATCGGCCTATGTGCTGGGTACGCTGCAAGATGGCGCGCGCCGCCGCTTTGAGCGCCTGCAGCGCGACCGTGCTGATGTGCGCGTGCGCGTCACACAATGGGAGGCCCGGCTGGGTCAACTCGCCATGTCGGTGCCGGCGCACAAACCGTCTCCCRGGGTGTGGGCTGCGATCGCCGCACGCACCAAACCTGCGGCGCCGCAACAGGCGCCGCAAACAAAACCGTCCTGGCTGGGCTGGCTCAAACCTGCTGGTTTCGGCTTCGGCGGCCTGGCCGCGGGCGTGATCGCGGCAAGCGTGTTTTTTGTCGCCATGCCCACCCTGTTCATGTCCAGCGACCAGATCGCGATGCGCTCCGGCGAAAGGCTGCCGCAAAGCTATGTGGGCCTGCTCACCGACGCCCAGGGCAACGGCAAGCTGCTGGCCAGTTCGCTGCGCCACGGCAAGACCATGACAGTCAAGGTCATAGGCCCGATCACACCACCTGCCACCGGAACCCTGGTGCTGTGGGCGGTGCCGGCCAATGGCCCGGCGTTCTCGCTGGGCGCCGTGCCTACAAGCGGATCGGCGGTTTCCATGCTGCCCGACACCTCGGAAAAGCTGCTGTCCAAAGTCAGCAAGCTGGTGGTAACGCTGGAGACCAGCGCCACACCCGCCAGCCCGAGCGGAACCGTGGTGTTCAGCGGCAATTGCGCCAAGCTGTGGTGAGCGGGCCGGCATCCGGGCTTTGCGACATCCATTCCCTTCATTTATGGCACGTGCAATGACGTTTTTTTTGATCGCCCTTGTGCTCGCTTACCTGGGCATCTGCGCGGCGTTGTTTGCGTTTCAGCGTTCGCTGATCTACTTCCCGCAGCCGAGGTCATGGGGCGGCCCGGCCACGACGCTTCACCTCCAGACACCCGACGCGGCGCTCGTG
>NZ_JBFUCA010000416.1:0-3913 GCF_056405475.1 Polaromonas sp. P1_G4 | reverse complement strand
ACACAAAGTGAGCGACCGTGGGGGCAAGTATGGCGGGCCTGCAACAGGCGGCAACAGCTTGACTGCGGTAGCGCGGGCTTATCGTGCTAACGTCCATTGATCACAGCGCTCGCGCCCACGTACCCCACTTCCTTATGGACGCTACCAACCCAGTTCCGCTCGAAACCGCCCCGGCCCCGCTGGAAATGCGCCCGCGCAGGGGTTTCAGCCTGTTCTGGCGGACCTTCTTTTTCCTGGCGCTACTGCTGTTCGGCTCCATCGTTGCCTGGCTGCAGACCTTCCGGGCACTCGAATCCGAGCCGCGGGCCATCCAGAGTGCGCAGCAGCTGGCCTCGCTGGTCAATCTCAGCCGCGCCGCGCTCCGGTATTCCGACTCCATCGCCCGCGTATCGCTGATCAAGACCCTGGCGGACGAGGAGCGCGTACGCATCACGCCGAGGGAACCCAAGGACAAGTTCGAATTGTTCGAGAGCGACGAGTTGGGCGAGCGCACCGCCGAAGAACTCAAGGCGCGGCTGGGCAACGGCACGGTGGTGGCCAGCAGCGTCAACGGCCAGAAGGGCCTGTGGGTGGGCTTTACCATCGACGGCGATGCGTACTGGCTGCTCACAGACCCTTCCAAGATCGGGCCCTCGCGCAACAGCACCTGGATCATCTGGCTCATCACGGCGGCAGCGCTGTCGCTGGCCGGGGYAGCCTTTATTGCCCGCCTGATCAACCGGCCGCTCAAGCAGCTGTCGTTCGCGGCCAGCCGGATGCGGGACGGCGACTTCGATGCCAGCCTGCTCGATGAAAAAGTGGCGACCAGTGAAATCCGTGAGGTCAACATCGGCTTTAACCGCATGGCCGAGCAGCTGTCCAAAATCGAGCAGGACCGGGTCATCATGCTGGCGGGGATTTCCCATGACCTGCGCACCCCGCTGGCCCGGCTGCGCCTGGAAACCGAGATGAGCGTCACTGACATGGATGCACGCGAGCACATGGCGGCCGACATTACCCAGCTGGACGCCATCATCGACAAATTCCTTGACTACGCACGGCCCGAGCCACCGCGGCTGGAGCGGGTGTCACTCAATGCGGTGGTCGATGCCGCCGTATACGCCATCGCCGACTATGAAGACATGCGGGTCACGGTGACCATCCCGGACGACATGGCGGTGCTGGCCGACGAGGTCGAGTTGTCGCGCGTGATTTCAAACCTGCTGGAAAATGCCAGGCGCTACGGCAAGACACCTGAAACCGGCATTGCCTTGGTTGATATTGCGGCCAAAGGCCGTGACCAGTGGGTGCTGATCAAGGTACGGGATCACGGCATGGGCGTGGCGCCCGAGACCTTGTCCAAGCTCACCCGCCCGTTTTTCCGGGGAGACGCCGCACGCACGGCCGCTACCGGCGCGGGCCTKGGTCTCGCGATTGTCGAAAAGACGATTCACCGCATGGGCGGTGTGTTTGGCCTGGCCAACACAGGCTCCGGTGGGCTCGCCGCGCATATCAAGCTGCGCAGGAGCTGATTCCCCTTGCGGACGGTTGCCCGGCTCCGCAGCCGGCCTCAAAGAGAAATCACCCCTCCGACCAGGCAGGCCGTGCGCGATCAGCTATCAAAACGATAGCACTAAAAAAGCAGAACAACAGCCCGGGCTTCCATGCTCAGGCCCTGTCCTACCGGGCCGAGCTTTTCGGCGGTCTTGGCCTTGACGTTCACCTGTCCCACTTCCAGCGCCAGCACTTCTGCGATGCGCGTGCGCATTGCCGCAATGTAAGGCGCAAGTTTGGGCGCCTGCGCAATGACTGTGCTGTCGATGTTGCCGATCTTGTGGCCACGCTCTGCCAGCAAGCGCCCGACCTCCGCCAGCAAGACGGTCGAATCAGCGCCCTTGAAGCGCGCGTCGGTGTCCGGAAAATGCGAGCCGATGTCGCCCAGCCCGGCAGCGCCCAGCAACGCATCGGTGATGGCGTGCAACAGTACATCGGCGTCCGAATGGCCAAGCAGGCCGACGGTGTGGGGAATGTCCACACCACCGATGATGAGCTTGCGCCCAGGCACCAACGCGTGGGTGTCCCAGCCTTCACCGATTCGAAAATTCACGAGGGACATGGATGAGGGCTTTCATAAGATGGTTTGAATAGTCAGGCGGCATTCAAGGGCTGCCGGCAAAACCAGCCACTTCGCCGCTGCGTCTGCGCTGCCAGAGAATCGCTTCCGCCAGAGCGAAATCTTCCGGATAGGTCACCTTGAAGTTCTGCGCACTGCCGTTGACCAGCCTGGGCGATACGCCCATTGCTTCCATGGCGCTGGATTCATCGGTGACAGCGTCTCCTGTGTGCTCCAGCGCATCGATCAGCGCGCCGATACGAAACATTTGCGGCGTTTGCGCCAGCCATTTGTCGCTACGGTCCACAGTGGCGGCCACGCGGCCGTCCCGTTCGGTTTTAAGCGTGTCCGGCAGCTTTTGAGCCAGCAGGCCGCCCACAGAGTCATTGCGGCATTCATGGATCAAGGCCTTGATCTGCCCGGCTGTGACCAGGCAGCGCGCCGCATCGTGCACCAGCACCCAGTCGGTCAGGGCGGCGCCGCCGGGTTGCCGCGCCACCATCGCTTTGAGGCCGTTCAGCACCGTGGCCGCACGGGTCAGTCCACCACCAACCCACAGGGTTTCGTTCGTGTTGCCGAAATCGGGAAACACCTTCAAAAAGTCGTCATCCGACGGGGAAATGACCACCCACAAACCGGCGAAAGTGCCTGGAAGCGCCCGAAATGCCTCCACGGTATGGCGGACCATAGGGATGCCGTCAATCACCTGGTATTGCTTGGCTTGAGGGGTTCCGGCCCGGCTACCTTGCCCCGCACAGGGTATCAGCACAAAAAAACGGGGTTCGGAACGGTTATTGGCAAGGCTTGTCGTCATAACTTCATCATAGATTCTAAAATCGATGCTTGAACGCATGCAGGCACCCCACTCCGGATGGTTTGGGGTGTCTGGCTTTTGTCGTTTGAATTTTGGCCTTTTCCTTTTTTGATTGTTTGAAACGCCCCCAGCMAGCGCACCGATCAATGCACCTACCCTCACTCGTCACCGGCAAACGCTACACCCTGCCCCAGCCCGCCGGTTCCGCCGATGCCCTGCTGCTGGCGCGCCTGGGCATTCGCGAAAAAGCCGCCGGTAAGCTCACCGCCATCATCACGTCGGACGCCACCACGGCCCAGCGCCTGATGGACGAGATCGCCTTCTTTGCACCTGACCTGCGCTGCGCCCTGTTTCCCGACTGGGAAACCCTGCCCTACGACACCTTCTCGCCCCACCAGGACCTGATCAGCGAGCGCCTGGCCACCTTGTGGCGAATCCAGCAGCGCGACAAGGAAACTGGCGCCGACGTGGTCATCGTGCCGGCCACCACGGCGCTCTACCGCCTGGCGCCGCCCAGCTTCCTGGCGGGCTATACCTTCCAGTTCAAGGTCAAGCAAAAGCTCGACGAAACCAAACTTAAAGCCCAGCTCACCCTCGCCGGCTACAGCCACGTCACGCAGGTCGTCAGCCCCGGCGAATACGCGGTGCGCGGCGGCCTGATCGACCTTTTCCCCATGGGCAGCCCCGTGCCTTACCGCGTCGACCTGTTTGATGACGAGATCGACAGCATCCGCACCTTTGACCCCGACAGCCAGCGCAGCCTCTACCCTGTGCCGGAAGTGCGTTTGCTGCCCGGACGCGAGTTCCCGATGGACGACGAGGCGCGCGCCCGGTTCCGCAGCCGCTGGCGCGAGCTGCTGGACGGCGACCCGACCAAGAGCCGCATCTACAAAGACATGGGCAACGGCGTAGCCACCGCCGGCATCGAGTACTACCTGCCGCTTTTCTTTGAAGAAACGGCCACGGTGTTCGACTACCTGGGCGAAAGTGCCACTGTGGTGTTGCAC
>NZ_JBFUCA010000415.1:0-3914 GCF_056405475.1 Polaromonas sp. P1_G4 | reverse complement strand
ATGCTGAAGCGCGCGCCGCAGGTGGCGCAGGCGGTAAGGCTGGCCGACGATGTAGGGGTGCAGTGCAATGCCCATCACCAGTGGTGCTGAACTGCTGGCCTGCGATTGCTCCAGCATCTCATCAAGCTGATCGATGATCATCTGCGCAAAGTCTTTGCCGTCCATCTGACGCGCAATGATCATCGGGATGTCATTGAGTTCCTGCGGGTAAGGCACGGCCCACAAAGCCTTTCCGCTGCGGGTGCGCATTGGCAGCGGCTGGTCGTCGTGGCACCAGTTCAGGGTGTAGCCGTAGCCGCTTTCAGCGAGCAGGTCAGGGGTATGCAGGCTTTCCGAAATCCACGGTGAAAGCCACCCGGCGGGGGACTGGCCGCTCTCCTGTTGCATGCGCGTGCGGCACTGCACCAGCAGGCTGCTTTCGTCCGCTTCACTCATGGCGGCCTGGCGTTCGGCGTTGGTGTGGCCATGGCCGACCAGTTCATCGCCGCGCGCTACGCAGGCAGCCACCAGCTCGGGGCAGTGTTCATACAGTGCGGTGTTGATCAGGGCGGCCGCCGGCAGGCCCAGGCTGTCAAACAGCTCGAGGCAGCGCCAGCTGCCCACGCGGTTTCCGTACTCGCGCCAGCTGTAGTTCAGGACATCCGGCTGCGGGCTGGCCGGGCCGATGGTGGCACCCATGCCCTCGCCGAAGGCAAAGTGCTCGATGTTGAAACCCAGGTAGACAGCCAGACCAGCGCCGTTGGGCCAACGATAAGGTTTGCGCTGGTTGATCGCCTGGTAGTCAAAGCGATTGTGCGTCGGCAGGGCGCCGCTGTAGCTTGCCGCCATCAGCTGATCACAGCACAGCCAGGCCTGCCCGCACCAGCAGCCATTCGGCGCTGTCGTTCCACACGTCCATGTGTGTGATCAGCCCGCTTTTGACGACATAGCGGTCCACATAGCGGTTGCCTTCGAAAGGCGTTCCGTCAGGCCATTCTCCATACAGGGTTCCCAGGCTGTAGACCACCGCTTCGTCGGGGGCGGAGCCGCTAGAGCCGGCGGCAACCGTTTCGGTGCGCTCAATCCTTTTTTTCACCCATTTGTAGCGCGATGCATTAAATTTGGTGCACTCAGCGGGGGCGCTCATGGCCCGGCCACCGGTGAAAAGAATCTTCATGCCGGGTGCCGTGAACCGGCTGGCGGCCACCGGGTCAGGAAGCATGATGAGCCGGAGAAACTCATTGACCACATCGGCAGCGCTTGCCGTATCGCTGGAAAAGGCCTTGGTGCTGTTCAATCAGGGTGCTCCTGCGGCTGTCGTTGCCGGAAAAATCATGTTATCACCTCGACGTTGGCCAGCTTGGCCACGCTGCGCCAGGTGTCGATCTGCGAATTGATCAACTGAACGAACTCGGTGCCGACCACCGCATTCTTGCGCGGCAGGGTCTGAATTTCTTCCAGTCTGGCTGCGATGTCCGGTTTGGCGAGAATTTCAGGGATCAGTGCCGTCAGCCGCGCAAGTACGGGCGCAGGCAGGCCTTTGGGTGCTGACAAGCCCAACCACTGGGACCCCGTCAGCTTGGGAAAGCCGAGCTCGGCAAAAGTCGGAATGTTGGGAAGTGCCGGCAGGCGGCTGGGGGTGGAGACAGCCAGCGCGCGCAGGGACCCGGCCTTGAGCTGGGCCACGTTGGTGGTGATGGGATCGAGCAGGCTGTCGATCTGCCCGCCCAGCAGGTCTTGCATGGCCGGTGCGCTGCCTTGGTAGGGGATGTGGTCGTGTTGGGGCGCCTTGCCTTCAATCTTGAGCATTTCACCAAACAAGTGATTGGCAGAACCGATGCCCGATGAGCCATAACGCACAGGCCGGGTTCTGGCGGCAGCCAGGTATTGCTCCAGCGTCTGGAAGGGCGACTGCGCCCGCACCAGCAGCACCATGGGCGCTTCAACCAGCATGCCCATGTGAGAAAAATCATTCACCGGGTCAAAGGGCATGACTTTGCGGGTGGCTGTGGCATAGATGTGCACCGACGCATGGCTGACCAGCAGGGTGTAGCCGTCGGCGGGCTGCTTGGACACGTAGTCGGTGCCGATCAGGCCGCCCGCACCCGCGCGGTTTTCCACCACGACGGTCTGGCCCAGCGCCTGTGACAGGTGCGGCGCCATCATGCGTGACACGGTATCAACCAGACCGCCCGGTGGGAATTGCGCGACCAGTCTGATCGGCCCACGCGAAGGCCAGGCGCTTTGGGCGCTTGTCCATGCTGGAGCGGTCAGGGCAGAGATGCCGGCGGCCAGGACGTGACGACGTTTCATGGAGTGCTCCTGAAGGGCTGAAGGCTGCATTGGCAACCATCAACAGGATTGAAAGCGGGGAAGCGGCTGATGACATCTGGCGATCAGCAACTTGTGTGCCAATTCGACTGTTCAGGCATTCGCGCTTTGGAGCCGGGTTTTCTTTGTGCCCTCGACGCTGGCAGCAGGAGGCGCCTTCCTCACTCGGCCCAGGTCGTGTGACGGCATAAGCCTCATGTGACGGAAAGCCGGCACTGACCCGAACGGCACGGGTCCGGTTTTGAGATGATAAAAAGCGCAGCAGCCCTTCGCCGGATTTGCTCAATATGCTATGTAATTGATAGCACCCGCAGTACTGCCGCTCAAATCACGGCCGCACGCCCGGCGTCTCCATTGCCATGCCTTTTGCACGGGCATTCAGGTAAAGCTCCAGTTCCACCAGCTCCTGCACGCCATAGGCAAACGGCTCGGCACGCACCCCGCTCATGCAGCCGCGGATGCGGCGCTGCAGCGAACCCAGCGTCTGCCATTCGAGACGGTACACCGGGTAGCCCGTGGGATGTGCCTCGGGAATCAGGCTGCTGGCCAGACGCCTGCCGGCCAAACCGTCATGGCACTGCGCGCAGGACAGGTTGAGCTGGCCCATGCGCTGCGCGAAAAGCTGCTGCCCGCGCTGGCGGAAAGGCTCCAGCCGGGCATCATCGGGCGGCGATACCGGCAGACCGCGCGACTGCAGCGCCACATAGCTTTCCAGGCTCAGCAGATCCTGGCTTTCGGCGCGCAGCGGTGCGGCCTGCTGGTGATGCTGGCGGCACTGATTGATGCGCTGGCTCAAGGTGATGGGCCGGCCGAGTTGAATGTCAAACGCCGGGTATCGCGCCGACACGCCGCGCATGCTGTCCGGCGTTGTGTGGCAGCTGATGCACGCCTTTCCGTTGGCACCTGTTGGCTGCTTCCACAGCGCTTCGCCGTCCTTGACCCACAACATGCCGGGATTCAGCGCATCGTCTTTCTGCATGGCCTGGGTGGATGCGCTCATGTCCTCAAAGCCTGAACGGCGAAGGTCTTTTGGCGGCGCGGTCTGTGCGCCGGCATGGCATGCCAGCACGAAAGACAAAAGGCCCGCGGGGATGCGCGTCATCCCGTGACGGCCAGGTTGATGCTTTCAGTCTGCGCAAAACCGTTGTCGCCTTCCCAGCGAAGCACCAGCGTGCCGCTGTCGGTCGCCACGGTATGGAAGGCGAGGTAGGGATTGGCTGAGACAGCCGAAAACAGCTCAGCGCTGAAGATCAGTTCACCGTTGTAGCGGCAGCTGAAGGTCTTGATGATGTTGCGCGGCAGGACCTTGCCGTCCTCACCGGCGCGAAAGCCGGTTTCCATCGGGTGGCCTATGGTCGCGCGTATCTCGATGACTTCACCGCGTATGGCGCTGGCGGGTGCGTTGATGAGCGTGCGAGTCATATCAGTGATCTCCCAAAGAGCCACGCCGCGAAGGAGGCAGGGAACTGCAGGCGAGAGGCGGTGAGTGACCGTGGGGGCTCTTTTCTTCGCCAGCAGGGGCCGCGGGACTGGCTTTGCCAGACCGCAGGCGCAGCGGCCCCCTTGGGGGGCAGGGAGCTACACGAAGTGAGCGACCGTGGGGG
>NZ_JBFUCA010000414.1:0-3920 GCF_056405475.1 Polaromonas sp. P1_G4 | reverse complement strand
GCCCAGATAGCAGATATTCAGGAACAATTGCATTTGATCGTTCTTGGAAACCAGCGAATCCAGGGCGTATTGCGCAATCAGCGTCTGGCGAACTTTAGCGATACCTTGCTTGAACCCGTCCGGGAAGTAAATGAGCTTGACCAGACCTTGCGTGATGGTCGTCATTCCTGCGCCGGGAGTTTGAAGATCGACGCCGTGATGCCGGGTGAACGCCGGGTCTTCGACTGCCAACAACATGGCTTGCCTGTCCTTCGACAAGTCTGTGGGTTTCAGCCGGGCTCCAAAGCGCTTCCAGGTTTCGGAAATCAGAGACGGTGTTGCAACTCTGGCAGCCCTCACTTCGTTGGCGTAATAGCCGGCTGCGAGAACCAGGGCAAGTGCACTTGCACCTGAGAGCCCCAGGATCGTGCGAATGACTGCTTGACCGATCTTCATGTTGTGGCTGATCTCGGAGAGTGATGTGCGAGGGAATTCGTGACGCCTAACGCGACGTTGACTGGCGACCCGGCAAAGTTGGGAACGAAGGGGGCGAACGCCGCTGGACGTCCGTTTCGAACGACAGGTTATGTCGCAACAGCCTCAAAGAATGCTCTCCGGCCGATCCGCGTATCGGCTCATGAATAGACGGAATGTCGGAGCCATCTGTTCCCCACCCTCGTCTGAGGCTGTGACGCGGTACACCGGGGCGAGTTGATTCCGGTCGCTCGTCAGTCGGACTGCGTAAAGCCAACTGTTCATAAGATGATCAGCGAACACGAAGCAGTCGGGATACGCGAAGCGATCCGGATAGATGACACCGCCTGAATCATCCAGTTCGTCTTTCACGGGCCTGATCTCCGCCAACGGCCAAAAGCGGAAGTACACATCATCCATCTCATGGCCAGTTCCGTTTTCAGCAACGAAATAGGCTCGGACATCCTCAGGAAAAGCTACTTCGTACCGGCGCTCAAATTCCGCAATCGCTTCCTCAGTTGCGCCAGCGCTTACGCCCACTCCAGCGTCGCGCCATTGCTTGTGCACGCGCCGCCAGAGATTGCCGACGTCAGGAGGCGGTGGCGTTCGCGACATAACGTAAAGATGACCGGACCATCAACAATTGCGGCGAAGCCGCATCCTGTCGTTGTGGGTGCGCGTCGATGGATATGTTAGACGGCATCTCCCGTGTCCTTGCCGTCTTCAGACGGCGCGCTCCGCGATTCGGTTGAGCCTCGGCCACTTCGGCCAATATCGAACGGCAACAATGTCGCTGGCGCGAAAGCCATAGCGCGTCGTCTGCTTCCCCGCTTGAATCTGAGGCGAACCGGACGTCGAAGTGGCTGTGAATTCATAAGACACGACGTACACCATACTTCCATCGTCATTCTTCTCCACTGAACGTAGCACTGCACCTTTCGTGCTGCGGCCCCAGCACTCAAGCACGTATGACGCGACAGCGCGAAGGCACAACGACCCGATCACCGCTAGCCCAATTGCGATGCCTCCCATGAACTGCCATGTGCTATCGAAGCCCATGCTGATGCCTTCTAGCGTTTGACATGAGAGGCGGGGTGCGAAGCGGACTCTGAAGTGTCCGCCTGACGGAAGAGTCAGGCCTCATTTCGGCTGCCCTTCCTCTTTAGCAATGACCTTGGCGACGAGAGGAAGTGCCAGCATTCGCGCCCTGTGATCAAGGATTCGGGGAAGGCGGGCGAGGTCCACCCCGTCACCCTCCAGCCAACGAGCAAGGGTTAGAAGATACAGATCTGCCACAGAGAACTCTTCTCCCAGAACCCACGGTCCACGCAAATACTCACTCTCAATAAGCGAGAAGGCATCACCCACAGATTGAGGAACCTTCCTTCGCATGGCGTCCCACGCTTCAGGTTCGTTTGCCCATCTGTGGCCGCGCATTCGATGGGCGTGAGCGACATGAACCGTGGAGCACAAATAGCTGTTGAAAGCGTTCATCTCCGCAAGCCGAAACGTGTCACCAAGCGGAGCCAGAAGCGCATCCGGGTACGTCTGGGCGATGAACATGAGCATGGCCGGTGTTTCCGTCAGGACCCCGCGTGCAGTCACGAGCGCTGGAACCCGGCCCTTCGGATTGACCTTCAGATAGTCGGCCGCCCGTTGTTCGTTCTTCGAGAAGTCGATCCGTACCAGTTCGTATCCAGCATTTGCATGAGCCAGCGCCAGATGCGTTGCCAGCGCACAAGTATTGGGGGTGTAGTAAAGCGTGAGCATGTGACCTCTCAATTTTGAATTGACGATGCGAGGAACTGCTTCAAGTGACGCCTAACGTTGAAGTTGACCGGCTTCAGCCAACAACTCGATTGCCCCCGTGTGCCCTTGGCTTGCCGCGGCCGTCAACCACCGGAGAGCCTCGGTCGTGTTCTCCGGGAACTGCAGAAGGTGCTGGCCGAGTTTCCACTGGGATGAATCCAGCCCCGCCTCCGCACATTCGCGGAGAAGGCGGACGGCAGCCAAGACGTCCTGACTTGTGCCCATGCCGTGATACGTGAAGCTTGCAACCCAGTGCTTTGCCTCCAGCAGGCCGCCGGCGGCAGCTTTCTTGTACCAGACCAGCGCTTCGACCGGGTTCCTGGGCGAGCTCTCGTCCGCCAAGTGACCAAGATAAAACTCTGCCTCGTGGTCCCCATCTCCGGCGAGTTCGAGCAGCCGTTCCCGCGCCTCTTCGGGCGCCAGGTCGTAATAAATGTCCTCGGCGGCCGTCACGTGACGCCTAACGTAGAGGGTGACCGGACCGCAACATTTGCGGCGGAGCCACCTTGCAGTTGTGGATCCGCGTTGACCGACCAGTTAGACCGCATTGGGATCTCCCAGCGTTTGATACATGACATGAGTTAGCTCAAACTGGTTGCAGCCACGCGACGCAATGCCGCCCTTGTCGTCTGGGCGTTCGAGCTCCCACCCCTCTTCTACGTCGGACCAGTACAGCAGCTTATCGCCAAAGGCGGCCACGGCAACGACATACTCACCCGGTGAATCCGCGACCGACAGCTCACGCGGAGCTATGCAGGCCTTCTCTAAAGCCGCTCTATGCTCCGGATGCAACCTGCGAAGACCGTCCTCCAATAGGTCAGTGACTTCAGCGATGGTGGCAGAGCGGAACATTGAGGAACGGTCTAACGTTCGACTTAACCGGACCGCCGCAGGCAGGTCCGCTTGAAGGAAGGATCGGGCATCATTTCGCACGCCCTGAAAAGAAGAAGCGGATGACCAGCATTGCCAGTCCCGCAAGCAGCATATAGCGACCAACTCCCTTCTGGGCATCAGAGGAGTCGTCCTGGTTGATGTCTTGAAGCGTGCTGGGTGCCTCAGGTAGATAGCGAACCGTCATGGTGGATGGGACAGAGTTGCTGCGCAAGGCACGGCCAAGCTCCGCAGCAACGCCGACTTCAGTCCGAATTTCGCGACCATCCTCCGTAGTGAAGCGAACATGCGCTGTGTACAGGCTGTCAGCATGGGTATTCTTCTTCTCCTTCCACTCCAGTCTGGTTACCTCGGCCTTGGTCGTCTTGCCGTGATCGCGCAATGCCGAAAACTTGGTGGCGTTCTTGTGACCGGCATACATAAAAAAGATGCCAAACACAACAAGACAGATCGCGACAACTCGGCTACCTAAGATTCGAAACATCGGTGGCTCCTTAGGCCTAAGGTAAAAATGATCGGACTACTAATAAATGCCGCGGCGCCACGTCCTGCTGCTGTGGCTCCGCGCTGGTTGATATGTTATGCGGCGTGGCGTGTCGCGACTTCATATGCGACCCAAACCAGGAATGTAGCGAGGACGACGCCGAAAAACAAGATGCCGGCATGCCAGGATACGTCTGGTTGATTGAGGGGTTAGACGCCATTGCTAAACGACTCGACCGCTGTCCGGTACGCTACCAGTGGCTCCGAAGCACCTGCGATAGCTC
>NZ_JBFUCA010000413.1:0-3933 GCF_056405475.1 Polaromonas sp. P1_G4 | reverse complement strand
CTTTCGCCGGCGGCCAGCGTCAACTCCTTGAGTTTGAATACCTTGGCCGAGCTGCTGCCCGATTTCTTGACGTAGTGCACCGCGTAGTCCACCACCAGCCGCTGACTTTGGCGCGAGGTGGATTGCAGCGTGAACGACAGTGCCATCCGCTCGCCCAGGGTGAGTTTCTTGGGGGTGATGGACAAACCGGTGATGCCGACGTCCGCCTTTTTACCGGCGCCGATCACACCCAGCGCCTGCCTGTCGCCCTGCTTGATCAGTGTGCGCAGCGCGTGCCGGGCAATCCACGCAGTGTGCGGGTTGTCTAGTGGCCAGCTCTTCAGGCGCTCCAGCACCCAGTCGGGGTGCAGCTTGGTGACGTCGTTGAGGTGGTTGGCCACCGACTTGCGTACGTAGAGGCTGCTGTCGGCCTTGAGCGCATCCAGGATGGGTGCGGCAAGGTCCGGATCGGCCATCAGCGCATCCAGCCTGAAAGACCAGGGCAGGCGAGGGCGGCTGCCTTCGCTGGCCAGGCGCCGCACGTGCTCGCTTTCGTCCCTGGCCCAGGTCTTCATCACGGCCAGCGTGCGCGCAGGATCCTGGCGGACGAATTCGCGGATCGCGAACTCCGAGGTCCCGAAGGCGGTGAAAAACTTCAGCGCCTCCATGGAGGTGTCGAAATCATCGCGCCCATACAGGCCCACATAGTCAGGCAGCACCAGGGTGACAAAGCCGCTGTTGATGCGCGGGGCCAGCTTGCGCAGGATGGCAATGGTTTTCGGGTAGTCGTCGGGCAGCGTGGCGTGCAGGCATTCGCTGGTGCGGCGCAGGCGCTGCATCAGCGAAAGGTCGTCCAGGCCGGGCAGCGCGAGCGAGAGAAACTTTTTGCTGTCAAAACGTGGGTAGACCACGGCGGTTTCTGCCGCGATGTGGCGATAGCGCGCCTTGTCGAAGATGTTTTTCAGGGCGGGCGCGGCTTCGGTGGACATGGCGCGAATTCTCCCATGCTGCTTTGGCAGCGAGCGCCATGATCTGTCCTATATAAAAGATTGCCCGCGCCAGTGGGTCAGTTGTCCTGCAGACGGTGTAGCTGTCGGCGCAGGTTGTCCAGTTCGTCCATCAGTTCCAGTGCCAGCGCCGCACCGGCTGGGTTAACCCCCAGGTCGCGCTGCAGGCGCACGGCCACGGTGGCGCGGTGCAAGTGCACGCCGGTGAAGCGCCAAACCTCAGGAGCCTCTCCCATCGGCGCCAGCACGCCTTCGTGTACCAGGTCCACGATGAGCTCCGACTGCGCGGCACAGGCCCGGCAGAGATCGTCAAGGGTGAGTTCATCCTGGTCTTCCAGGATGAAGCCGGCGAGGTAGCGGGTGGGGGTGTTCATGCCTTGGCTCCCGAGGTTTGCAGGGCGGCGCGCGGCCTGAAGGCCTTGAATGCCGCCGCCATGTCTTCGTACGCTTTCTTTGCCGCATCCGTGTCCGCGGCCGGCAGGACCACCTGCAGCACAAAATAAAAATCTCCCGGGGTCTTGCCCGGCAGCCCGCGCCCCTTGAGCCTGAGCTTGCGCCCGCCGGCAGAGCCCGCCGGGATTTTCAGCTCCACCTCGCCGGTGGGCGTGGGCACTTCCACCTCGGCGCCCAGCGCGGCTTCCCATGGCGCGACGGGCAGATTCATATACACGTCATGGCCCTCGGCACGGTACAGGGCATGCGGCARAAATTCAACATCCAGGTAAAGGTCGCCCGGGTTGCCCTGACCCATACCGGGAGAGCCCTGGCCCGCCAGGCGAATGTGCTGGCCTGCGCGTATGCCCTTGGGGATGACGAACTCGATGCTGCGGTCCTGCATCGTCACGCCGGCTTCACTCTCCATCGGCATGCGCAACTGCAGCTTGCGCGTGGCGCCGCTGTAGGAGTCGCCGATGTCGATCTGGATTTTGGCGTGCTGGTCCTGGCCATGCATGTCAAAGCTTCGGCTGCCGCGCATATCGTCAAAACCACCCCGGCCTTGCGGCCCTCCGCCCATGCCGCGGAAGATCGCGTCGAAAAAGTCGCTGTGGTCAAAACCTTCGGCTCCGCCAAAATGGGGAGCGCCGGCGGCACCCCCCGAGGCCTGCCCCGGGTTCCAGCCCGGCGGCGGGCGGAAGTCCTGCCCGGCCTGGTAGTTGGCGCCCAGTTGGTCGTAAGCGGTGCGCTTTTCAGGATCGCGCAACACCTCGTAGGCTTCGGCGATTTCCTTGAAGCGTGCCTCGGCGTTTTTTTCCTTGCTGACGTCGGGATGGTATTTGCGTGCCAGCTTGCGGTGTGCCTTTTTGATCTCGTCGGGCGTGGCACTGCGCTCTACGCCCATGACCTTGTAGTAATCCTTGAATTCCATGAAACACTTTCATCAGGGATGGTTTACCTGCCAGTCACCATAGCGGATAAGTGCCGGCGCGGTTGTCAGTCAAATGCCTGAGAACCCGTTTAGACCGTCAATAGGTTCTGCATCAAGTCTGCAAATGGGGTCAAGTACCTCAGGGTCAACCCGCAGTGCTGCTGGAGTTGCGTCCCTACTGCGCTGCCCCTGTGGCCCCTATCATGGCCGGATGAGTTCCAGCACACCTCCGTCCGTCCTTCGAACATTGTTTGAAGCCCAGCACCAGGCCAGCCGCGCGCAGCCCGAGGTGCCGCTGGCCCTGCGGCGGGAACGCCTGCTGCGCATCCGTACCTTACTGGACGAGCACGGCAGCGCGCTGGCCCAGGCCGTCAATGCCGACTTCGGCGTGCGGTCGCCCCAGCTGACCGAAATCGCCGACATCTTTGTGCTGCGCTCGCTGCTGTCCAGTACCCTCCGGCATTTGCCAAAGTGGATGAAACCCGTGAAGGTGCGCACGCCGCTGTACTTGCAGCCCGCGCGGGCCTACCTGCAGCGCCAGCCCTTGGGTGTGGTGGGCGTGGTGTCGCCGTGGAACTACCCGGTGCAGCTGTCGCTTGGGCCTGTCATCACCGCGCTGGCGGCTGGTAACCGCGTCATGCTCAAGCCCAGTGAGCTGACGCCGAAAACTTCTGCCTTGCTGGCAACCCTGATTGAACAATCCTTCGCACCTGACGAGCTGTGCGTGGTGCAGGGCGACGGCGCCCTGGCCGCCGAATTTGCCGGGCTGCCGTTTGACCACCTGTTTTTCACCGGCTCCACCGCCGTGGGCCGCAAGGTCGCCGAAGCGGCGGCCGCCAACCTCACGCCCACCACGCTGGAGTTGGGCGGCAAATCGCCCTGCATCATCGACGCGTCCTGCGACATCGACAAGGCTGCCATCAAGATTGCCCACGGCAAATTGCTGAACGCCGGCCAGACTTGCATCGCACCCGATTACGTGCTGCTGCCGAAAGGCAGCGAGACGGCCTTTGGCGAAGCCTTTGCGCGCGCCGTGTCCACGCTGTTCCCCACCATTGCTGGCAACCCCGATTACGCCGCCATCATCAGCCCGCGCCACCATGAACGCCTGCAGGCGCTGCTGGCCCAGGCTGAAGGCGAGGGCGCGCGCCTGCAAACCCTCCAGGCCGGTGCACCCGGTGTGGGCGCGGCGTCGCGGCAGATGGCGCCGGTGCTGGTGTTCGATGTACCCGCCGGCTCGAAACTGCTCAGCGAGGAAATCTTCGGCCCCATCCTGCCGGTGATTCCCTATGCGTCGATCGATGACGCGATTGGCTATGTCAACGCCCGCCCCAGGCCGCTGGCGCTGTACTGGTTCGGCACCGACACCGGTTCTCGCGACCATGTGCTGGCGCGCACCGTGAGCGGCGGCGTCACTGTCAACGACACGCTGATGCACATCGCGCACGAGAACCTGCCTTTCGGCGGCGTGGGCGACAGCGGCTGGGGCAGCTACCACGGCGAAACCGGTTTTCTGCGGCTGACGCAGCAAAAGCCGGTGCTGGTGCAGTCAAAGTGGGCGAGGGGAGACCTGTTTTATCC
>NZ_JBFUCA010000412.1:0-3938 GCF_056405475.1 Polaromonas sp. P1_G4 | reverse complement strand
CAGCGTGGGCACCGGCGTGGTCATCGTCGACAAGGGCATCATCCTGACCAACCTGCACGTGGTGCAGGGCGCAACAACCATCAAGGTCACATTCGCAGACGGCCTCGAATCCACCGCCAGCATCACCGGCGTGYAGCCCGAGAACGACCTGGCCGTGCTGCAGGCCCACAAGATCCCCGACGACCTGATTGCCGCCACCATGCGCTCCACCGCCGACCTGGCCCCCGGCGACCAGGTCATGGCCGTGGGCTACCCCTTCGGCATAGGCCCCTCGGCCTCGCAGGGCGTGATCTCCGGCCTCAAGCGCAACTTCCGCTCGCCCGAAGGCAAACAGATGATGAGCAACCTGATCCAGTTCGACGCCGCCGCCAACCCCGGCAACTCCGGCGGGCCGCTGGTCACCATGGACGGCGAAGTGGTCGGCATCGTGACCGCCATCTTCAACCCCAACCAGCAACGCACGTTTGTCGGCATCGGTTTTGCGGTGCCGATTGAAAACGCGGCCTCGGCCGCCGGCATGCCCCCCTTCTGAAGACTTTAAGGACATCGACGCATGGAACAGCACACGCCCGAACATTCCGCCACCGGCCATGACGCCACCGCGCTGCTGATGGAGCAGATCCTGTATGAAGTCAAACGCGTGGTGGTGGGGCAAGACCGCTTTCTTGAACGCGTCATGGTCGCCATCCTGGCGCAGGGCCATTTGCTGGTGGAAGGCGTTCCCGGCCTGGCCAAGACGCTGACCATCAAGACGCTGGCCAACACTGTGCAGGGCAACTTCAAGCGCATCCAGTTCACACCCGACCTGGTACCGGCCGATCTGGTGGGCACACGCATCTACAACCAGAAAACCGGCGAGTTCACCACCTCGCTCGGGCCGGTGTTTACCAACCTGTTGCTGGCCGATGAAATCAACCGCGCGCCCGCCAAGGTGCAGAGCGCGCTGCTGGAAGTGATGCAGGAGCGCCAGGTCACGATTGCCGGCATCACCCACAAGGTGCCCGAACCCTTCCTCGTCATGGCCACGCAAAACCCGATTGAAACCGAAGGCACCTACCCGCTACCCGAAGCGCAGGTCGACCGCTTCATGATGAAGGTGCTGGTGGACTACCCGACCGACGAAGAAGAATTCGTCATCGTCCAGCGCGTCACCGGCCCGGCCGTCGCCGTAAGCGCTGTCGCCACCACCGAACAGCTGGCCGCGCTGCAGGCCGAATGCCGCCGCATCTACGTCGACCCCTCGCTGGTGCAGTACGCCGTGCGCCTGGTCTCGGCCACACGTAACCCGACCAAGCATGGCCTCAAGGATTTGCAGCGCTTCATCACCTTCGGTGCCAGCCCGCGCGCCACCATCAACCTGACTGAAGGCGCCCGCGCGCTGGCCATGTTGCGCGGACGCAGCTACGCCCTGCCCGAAGACATGACCGACCTGGTGCCCGACGTGCTGCGCCACCGGCTGGTGCTGTCCTACGAGGCGCTGTCTGAAGGGTTGTCGGCCGACGGCCTCGTCGCGAAGATCATGGCCAAAATCCCGCCTCCAGCAAAACCACTAGAGCATGAAAAACTCGCCGCCTAGAAATGTGAGCCCCCACGCTCCGCCGCTTCGCGGGTCGCTGCCCCCCGAGGGGGCCGCCCGCCTGCGGCCCGGCAAAGCCGGTTCCGCGGCTCATGCTGGTTTCGGAGGATCGCCATGAGCGCACCTTCATCCAACGCAGAGCAGTTGCTGCGCCGGCTGGAGTGGACCGTGCTGCGCCGGCTCGACGGCCTGCTGCAGGGCGACTACCGCACCTTGCTGCGCGGCACCGGCATGGACCTGGCCGACCTGCGTGAATACCAGCACCACGACGACGTGCGTCACATCGACTGGAACGTCACTGCCCGGCTCGAGCAACCCCATGTGCGCGTGTTTACCGAAGACCGCGAAATGAGCGCCTGGTTCCTGCTGGACCTGAGCCCCTCGATGGACTTTGGCTCCAGCGAGCTGCGCAAGCGCAATGTGTCCGCTGAATTTGTCGCCGTGCTGGCCCGCATGCTGACGCGCCACGGCAACCGCGTGGGCGCCATGCTCTATGGCTCCGGCGTTGATGCCGTGATTCCCGCACGCGGCGGCCGCCACCACGTGCTGCATTTGCTGCACAYCCTGCAGGCCCGGCCCGAAACCACAGACCTCGGCCCTACACGCCTGCACGAGTTGCTCGAGTCCGCGGCCAGCTTCATACGCAGGCGCTCCACCGTGTTTGTGGTGTCCGACTTCATCAGCGAACCCGGCTGGGAAAAGCCGCTGGGCCAACTCGCCCGCCGGCATGAAGTGGTCGCCGTGCGCCTGCTCGACCCGCTGGAGCTGGACTTGCCCGACCTGGGCCTCATTCCCATCCGCGACGTCGAAACCGGCGAGCAACTGCTGGTCGATACCCACGACGCGGGCTTTCGCAAACGCTTTGCACGCATCGCCGCCCAGCGCGAGGCCGAGCTGCGCCAGTCGCTGGCGCGTGCCGGCGTGGACACGCTGGAGCTTTCCACCGACGACAACCTGGTTGACGCCATCCTGCGGTTTACCGAGCTCCGCAAACGGCGCAGCCGTACATCAGGCGCCAACGCAGCAGGCGGCAAGCTGCCGGCCCACCTGAAACACGCCGCCTGAAGAAGCCGCCAAGGAACATCCATGAACTTCAGCTGGTTGACCTCTTTCATGTCAAAGCTTCCCCTGCCGACTTTCCTCTGGCCGGAATTTTTGTGGCTGCTGCTGGCCATTCCCCTGCTGGTGGCCGTGTATGTGTGGCTGCTGCGCCGCAAGAAAAAAATGGCGCTGCGCTACGCCAGCCTCTCCATCGTGCGCGAAGCCATGGGCCGCGGCCAAAGCTTTCGCCGGCATGTTCCGCCCCTGCTGTTTCTGCTATCCGTCGCCGCCATGCTGGTGGCGGCGTCACGCCCCTTTGCCGTGATCAGCCTTCCCTCGCAGCGCGAAACCATCATCCTCGCCATGGACGTCTCAGGCAGCATGCGCGCCACCGACGTGCAGCCCAACCGCCTGGTCGCCGCCCAGAACGCTGCCAAGGCTTTCCTGGCCGACCTGCCGCGCAATGTACGCGTCGGCATCGTCGCGTTTGCCGGCACCGCTGCCGTCGTGCAACAGCCTACCCTCAGCCGCGAAGACCTGACGGCAGCCATTGACAAATTCCAGCTGCAGCGCGGCACCGCCATCGGCAACGGCATTGTCGTGTCGCTGGCCGAACTGTTCCCCGACGCAGGCATCGACATCGCCTCCATGCAGTACGGAAGGGAAAAGCCCCGCGGCACATCGCTGGACCAGGCCCTGAACCCCGACAAGAACGCGAAGAAAGAATTCACCCCCGTCGCTCCCGGCTCCTATACCTCGGCCGCCATCATCCTGCTGACCGACGGCCAGCGCACCACGGGTGTGGATTCCATCGACGCCGCCAAGCTCGCAGCAGACCGCGGCGTTCGCATCTACACCGTCGGGGTGGGCACGGTGGATGGCGAAACGATTGGCTTTGAAGGCTGGTCCATGCGCGTCAAGCTCGACGAGGAAACCCTCAAAGGCATTGCCCGGGCAACACAGGCCGAGTACTTTTACGCAGGTACGGCGGCCGACCTGAAGAAGGTGTATGAAACCCTCAGTTCGCGCCTGGCGATTGAGAAAAAGGAAACCGAGGTCTCGGGGTTGCTGGCGCTGTTTGCCGCCGTGCTGGCACTAGTGTCTGCCAGCTTGTCGCTGCTGTGGTTTAACCGGATTCTTTGAAGGCTCCGGGCGTTCCCTCGGAGGGGAAACAGGGAAGCGGCGCCACTTGCATCTGACGTGCAAGCGAGCCACCGCATCCAGGACTTAACTTACCTCTTCGGTTTGGTGACCTCATGCCCTATCACACCGCCGACCGCGGCGCCGCCTACAGTCCCCAAGGCACTGCCACCCGTAAGAG